>JAGMEZ010000299.1 GCA_023127905.1 Caldifarciminota bacterium | reverse complement strand
ACACGAACTAGAGAAACTTGAAATCAACCAGGTCGAAACCTACATTAACAATTACGGAGCATATGGACAGAACCCTGCTGGTACTTCAGGAAGTTGGTGGCCTAAAGGTAGTGCGAATGCATATATCTTTGGAGCTGGTCTCTGGGTAGCTGGTGTTCTCGGAACCGATACCATTGTTGTTAATGGATACAATACAGTTGGAGCTGGAGAAGAATTTATGCCAGGTCCATGGGAACATAATGAAGATCATCTCAATAACCCCTATAGCCATCCTGAAGACAGGCTGTATGTGAGTACAGTTGCGGAAGATTTTGCTGTTTGGCCACTTGTTGACAGTATAGGTAATAAGATCGTAATCGGAGACCAGGATACCTGGTGCCTATTCAATAGTCATGAGCCAACTCGTCAGACTGAACCACCTTATATCACAATACCATTAACTGTTACTCGTAATACTTTTGCATGGGAACGCGGTTTACTTGAAAATATGCTATTTTTTGAATACATCATAGAGAATACAGATACTGCAGGAACGGATACAATTAGGGATATGTATGTTGGAATTGGGTGTGACCTCGATATAGGAAATGCAACTGATGACCTTGTTGGTCTTGATAGAATTGATGGGCAGTGGAGCCTTGGTTACACATATACCCCTACTCAGGAATCAGGTTGGAATGCATCGCCTCCCTACTATATTAGTTACTGTTTTCTTCAGGGTCCGGCTGCAGATGATACTGTTAGGGTAGGGCAGGATATAATGAATCCTGATACGATAATTCTACCAGGAGAACGGATTCCTCTGACTTCATTTAAGAAGTTTACAATAGACGTAGATCCCGGCAATGACCATGAGAGATACCTTGTAATGGCTGGATATGATTTTTATGTTATACCACCATTCTATAATCCCTTTGGAGATAGTCTCGATACGGACCCAGCTGATAAGAGGATGGCAATGTCTTCAGGACCTTTTATTCTTGCCCCTGGTGAAGCGGATACTGTTGTGATTGTAATGATGTTTTCAAATGGTAATACAGGGGGAATAGAGTATCTGAAACAGGAAGCTGATGTAGCCAAACGGTACTATAAGTTAAAGTAAGAAGAGAAGGACTTATTCCTTTTTCCCCTTTTTCTTTCTCAATATAGTACTAATAATTAACCTTATTATTGATATAATAAGTCCTATAAATAGCAAGAGTAATAAAAGGAAAAATAAGGGTGCCAAGCCTTTTATAAATATCGCTACAAACACTAATAAAAACAGCAATAAAACAATCAATGTAGTTACTGCTGGTTGCCACAGTAATTTCAAGGTATCCTTAGTCTGTTTTGTAAACAATCTTGCTAATGATATGAGAAAGATGATTATTATTACTATAAAAATGAGCGGATGATTCCTGTGGACTTTCAGTAATATTGAGATCAATAAAATTATAAGAATAGTAATTGGTAATACCTTTGGTTTGAGACAATTTTTTACCAGAGGCATAAAATTTGATAAAAATTTTGTTACTAAGTTAATTACAGGGATAAAAATCCTTCTTATCTTAAAAAGGATAAAAAGAAATACAAGGATAAGAATAACAATAAACCAGTAAATAATTCTCTCATCGACATACGAAAAACCCAAATGTAGTGGTTCTCCTTTCTCGACAATCTTTTTGGTGAAAAGGTAGTTCTTACCAGAGATGGGGATATTGACACGAACTGATAGTAAACCTGCTACTCCCAGTGTCACTTCTTCTTTCTTTTCAAGAGGAGCAGAAGGTTCTGCCAATTTCCCAGAGGAGATATCAATATCTTTTGTTATTAAAACCGTTTCATCACTGATTTCTACTTTTTTACTCCTCTTAAGATTTCCTCCAAAATTAATATATTTATAATTTACAGGTAAATAAAGATTCCATTCAATTCTGTTTATTAGGATATCAGGTGTGGGAAGGCTTTGTTCTTTTTTTCCAAAAATTGTAAACTTACTAACAGGTTCAGAATAGATAATTTCTACATCGAATGGTTTTAGGATACCATCTTCCCTCCTGGAACGTACTAATGGAATCAATATTTTCCCATCACTATCCCTCGATGGTTTTTCACGTTTTCCATCTACGTATACACTCCAGATGCTTGCATCTTTTGGTAAATCGAGTTTTAGGAATTGGTTCCACAGGTTTTGTATAGAAAAAGTAAACTGGTGTACTAATTTACCATCTTCTTCGAATAGGGTTGTTCCTCGAGCATAGTCAATAATAGCGCTCAAAGCCTCTTCTCTTTCATACTTCGTTATATCGACTACGATACTATATGGGTGTCGTATGTACTTAAAGGCAAACTGTATCGGTCTTGTGGAAAGTCCACTCAGTTCTGAAGGAACTTTCTGAAAATCAATCCTGTCTAAGCCTTTGAATTCCCGGACGTGAGCCTCTGCATCACTCTTTACCTCACCTGCAATAAAACCTGATTCCCTGATAGCATCCATGATTTCAAATCCGTCGAAATCGGCTACCATTGTCTCTTTCGGTAACGATTTCTCTGACTTAATTGTGATATATTGATTTCCATCGATAGGGTATTCAAATGGAATATATAGTATTTGTTTTCCGTCTTCCTCTCTTACATTCCAGATGTTCTTTCCATGACCTGTTACCTCCAGAATTTGATAGTCACTTGGTGTAATAAGAGTAATCGATGTAATCTTATTCTGGAGAATGTTCATCTTTATCTTTGTAGTAACTCTTATAGCATCTGCTTCAATGGAGAGAAGATTGAAGAGTTCAGCATATATCTTGGCAGGGCCTCTTGCAATTTCTACGGATTTCTTCTTCCATAAAATGCGCATCTCTGAGGTTGGAGAAAGATAGCCCTTAACTACTGTGTGTCTTCCAAATTCATTCGTCCGTGTTTCTTGAGCATTTGAAATGGTTACATCAATATCTTCTTTAGGAATATCCAGTGTAATGTATGTTATTGGGGATTGGGGGATACTAAAATTAAAACCCGGGGTTCCTACATCCAGCAATGACCTGACAGAGAATTTTACTCTCACAGTGTGTTTTCCAACCTCATCTGTGTTTAGATAATGCCAACCTCCTTCAGTAATGATTGAGGCTGGTTTCCCATCAAAACGAATATCCTCAATAGCTAATTCTTCACGGAATAGAGGTATCTTCAAAT
>JAGMEZ010000298.1 GCA_023127905.1 Caldifarciminota bacterium | reverse complement strand
GTAATTCTTTCCTCACTTTTAATTCTTTTACTAACATCAATTCCAAAGATTCCAACACCTCCAAGACAAATATATTTTCTTGATAAAATTGCCCACTTTGTAATCTATTTTATCTGGGGTTTTTCCTTACATCTACTCTGGAAATCGAAGAAAATCCGGACAAAAGTTTTCATCTCCTCTATTTTTGTTTCTATACTTCTCTTTCCTGCTTTCGATGAACTGCATCAATACTTAATTCCAGGAAGAAACCCTTCGTTCCTTGACTGGTTCTGTGATATTGCTGGTGCAATAACCGGCTTCTCCGTTTTCGTAAAGAAAAGTAAAAAGTAAAATTTTTGGATGTACGATGTAAGATGTAGGATGTATGAAAGAACATTGCATATTAGAATCAAACGCGAAAGCTGTAAGAAAATGTTTCACTGTGTGGTGTTGCGGGAATATAACTCCCGTAACTAAATTTTAATTGAGGTTTTAGGAAACTTTTACCCGAAACACGAAGCTTCTTTATTTTTGTAGAATGATAGAATATCAGAGGTTTTTGACAAAGGGTTCAAAGCCATTTAATCCTTTAGAACTCGCAAAAGAGACCGAAGATATTGTTATCAAAGATGATGCAAGAAAATATACTGCATTCTACTGCACAGGTGTCTATGGTGGTATCTCGACTGGCTACACAGTTGGGTGCTGTCTAAGATGCATTTTCTGCTGGGCATCTCCCTCGAGGGATTTCCCTGAAAAATATGGTTTCTCTGTAAGTCCTGAAGAAGCATACAATAGATTGATGAAAAATGCAATAAAGAGGAGAGTTAAAAGGGTAAGAATATCCGGGGGTGAGCCGACCATAGGTAAAAATCATCTTATTAACCTCCTTGAGCATTTAAGAAAGAGAGACGTGCTTTTTATACTTGAGACAAATGGCATCCTGCTTGGTGCTGATGACAGTTATGTGAATGAACTCAGGAGATTCAGGAATATACACATAAGATTATGCATTAAGGCTGGGATGGAAGAAGGTTTTGAATCAAGAACAGGTGCTAAAGGTGAGTTCTACAAACTCCCTTTCATTGCTGTAGGAAGACTGGTGAAAACCAAAATAGATTTTCATGTTGCTGCAATGACTGATAAAAGGATTATCTCAAAAGAGGAAAGAAAAAAGATGCTGAAAGAACTTGCAAAAGTGGGATACAATGACTGGATTGAGGAAGAAACTATTGCTCCTTACGATATGACAATTAAAAGAATGCGGAGTGCAGGGATGAAACTTTTTAATACTCTTAGTCAATCGGACTAATAAAAAGAACCTCATAAAGTCAACCTTACATCATTGCGAGTTGGCTTTCATATTCTAAAGACCGAAGCAATCTCGGTTTTTTTATCTTTATCCATTTTTAGAGTGTATGGTAAATCTATGCAAATTACCTATGTAATCTGTGTAATCAGAGGTCTTTGAAGACTTTTTCAGAGACCTCAAAAAAGACTTGACAAATGATACTATATATAGTATTATCATGGTATGAAAATTAATTGTAGGATAGATGGCGAAAATTGATAAACTAATAGAAAAAATGCTCCGCTTGCCTGCGGAGATGCGATTCAATGAAGTAACACAAGTGCTCGAATTCTTTGACTGGAAACTTGAAAATATTGGCGGAAGCCATTACATCTATTATAAACAGAAAACAATTCTTACGGTTATAAAACACAAAAATAAAGTAGTAAAAGTGTATTTAAAGAGGATAGTTAATGCCCTTAACCTGGAGGAGTGGTATGAAAAAAACAAAAAGTAAAGAAGAACTTCTCTGTTATTATATGAATCTTCCATACTCTATAAAGATAATTCCCGATGAATCTGGATTATATTTTGCAGAAATAGAAGAACTTCCAGGCTGTATGACTCAGGGCGATACAAAAAAAGATGTCTTGGAGAAGATAGAGGAAGCAAAAAGAGGCTGGCTTACTATTGCAATAAAAAAGGGGATCGAAATTCCACTCCCTGAAGAACTTAGACAATACAGTGGGAAGTTCTTGGTAAGGTTACCAAAGTATCTTCATAGAAGACTCGCAGCGCAATCAAAAAAAGAAGGCATTAGCCTAAATCAATTAATCGTTTCCTTACTTACAGAAAAAATAACAACAAGTGAAATCATGCAAAAAATCCAAACTGCAATAAGGACAGAAATTAAGACTGAAATATTTGCAAAATGGGAAGAAAAAGAAGTTACTATGAAAGATTATGACTTGTCGAAAATACCAGGGTTTTTCATTAAGGAAATAAAGAAATACTATGATGTTGGTTCAATAAAAATAGGTGGGTTAAAAAAACAGTTTAAACAAAATACCTATGAATAGGATGGTACAAAATGAAAACAAATAAATTATCGCCAAATAATTATAGAAAATTTATAAAGGGTTTAGAACTTAAAGAACTAAAAGTAGTTTTTACACAAGCTTTGGTGAAAGAAACTTTTAAACCTCCAGCACAAATTCATATAAAAGCTGATTCAGAATACAAAAAATTAAAGAATAAAAAAATTAAAGTTCTTCAAAAATACAAGTTAGAATGTCTAAAGAAGGGCAAAGATAAACCAGGCTTTACCGTTGAGATACATTACAGTCTCCTTTATACTTCTAAAATTCCAATTAATAAGGAAGTTTTTGAAATTTTCTCTCAAAGTAGTCTCCGTTTACATACCTGGCCATATTTTAGACAATTTGTCCACCAAATGACAATGCTAATGAATCTACCACCCCTTGTTCTTGATACAATTAAGATATTTGCGTAATAGCATAGAATATCTCAAAAAGATCAATGGAGTTAATGGACAGTTAATGGGATATCGACATTATCGGATTATAGATTATCGGGTTATCGGGGTTATCGGGGGGTTATGGTTATCGGGTTATCGGGGACAGGAGTAAACTTTTAAACTTTTTGCTTTTAACACACACCCCTGAAACAAGTTCAGGGCAAGCTCTACTACTCCAAACAAACGAAGGGCAGAAATACAGGGCTGTTCCTACTGTGGAGAAGCGAGGCAAGATGCCTCGCCTATTATTTAGTTTTATAGATGGTTCTGGACTCGCAATGACTATTTATCCTCTTATATGTAATTGATGTTTCGGGTTTCGGAATTTTTTCGTCATTCTGATTTCTGGTTTTTCTATTCACATCCGTAATTCTTTTAGTATTCTCGTCTTTGACTTATCCTTTATATCGCTGACCTTCTTAATTACCTGTGCGGGGACACCTGCAACAACAACTCCAGGAGGTATATTTTTTATAACGACAGCACCTGCTGCTACAACACTTTTCTTTCCTATCTTAACACCCTCGAGCACAACAGCATTTGCACCAACAAGAACACCGTCTTCTATCTTCACTGGTTTTTTCGACGGTGGTTCAAGTACACCTGCAATAACCGAACCAGCACCAATATGACATTTCTTGCCTATCTTTGCTCGTGCTCCAACTACAGCATTCATATCCACCATTGTTTTTTCACCAATCACAGCACCTATATTTATAACCGCTCCCATCATTATCACGCACCCCTTCCCGATTTTCGCACCTGTTCTAACTATGGCTCCAGGTTCTATTCTCGCATTGAATTTTGTTAGGTCTGCAAGGGGAAGCGCTGAATTTCTTCCCGTTATTTCCCAGTGAAATGAACTTACCTTTTTCTTATTTTTTTGGAACCATTTATTGATGAGTGAGAAATCTCCAATCAGGATCCAAAATTTCCCATCGCCAAAATACTTAAATTTAGAGCGCGAAAAGTCCTTCTCCCTCAAATTCCCACGAATGAAAAGTTTAGCAGGAGTCGTCTTCTTGCTTGAACCTATTAGATGTGCAATCTCTTTATAGTCCAATTTCCCTCCCCATTCTTAGTAATTTGTTGGGGACAAGCCCCAACGCTACATTTTTCCATGGTTTCTTCACCGTTTCTCCGTTTCTCTCTGTTGGGGACAAGCCCCAACGCTACTTCCTCTTAGAATATGTAAGATTACTCGCAATGACAATTTTCTCGCACAATAACATAATAACTCAATAACTTAATAACAGTCCTTAAACAAGCAGGTTTTTCATGGAATACAGACCGGGCTTTTTTTTCACAATCCATCTCGCTGCGGTGAGCGCACCAACTGCGAAAATTCGCCTGGAGTTTGCTGTGTGAGTGATTTCAATAGACTCATTATCACCATGAAAGTATACAGTATGCGTTCCAACCACTGTTCCTCCACGAACTGAATGTAAACCGATATCATCCTTCTTTCTCTTAAGCTTCTTCCCTTTCCTCCCAAAAAGAAATGACTTCTTACCACTCAGCTCTGAAATTATCTTTCCAAGGGTAAGAGCAGTCCCGCTCGGGCTATCCTTCTTTAACCTGTGATGCGTTTCAACAATTTCAATATCGAAATTTTCATACAGGATACCGGGTAACCTTCCAAGAATTTCCATAATGGAATTAATCCCCATGGACATATTGGACGCCTTGAAAACGGGTATCTTTTTAGAAACTCTTTTTATCTCTTTCTCCTCTTTATTGGAAAAACCGGTTGTTCCTGTAACAAACGGCTTTTTACTATCTAAGGAAAATTCGAGCATCTTCATTGCTGCTTCGGGTGAAGTAAAATCCACAGCTACATCAAATTCACGCGGTAGTTCATCTTTAGTTTTCTTAACAGGAATTGATATTGACCCCTTTTCCCTGTCAAAACCTGCAATAATGGAAATATCCTCAAACTCTTCTGAAAGGGAAACAATCTCCTTCCCCATTCTTCCAAGAATACCCGCAACAATCAGTTTTATCATCTTACAACACTCCTCCCTATTCTTTTAATCTCACTCTTAATAACCTTAAGAGATTTCGTACTGGGCTCGATGAGGGGTAATCTAAGAGGACCAACATCATATCCCATTAACCAGAGTCCTGTCTTTACAGGAATAGGATTGGTTTCAATAAACAATGCATCTGTTAATGGTAGAAGTTTATAATGTAAACTCATTGTCTTCGTAATGTCCCCTTCCAGGTATCCACTAACCATCTTTTTGACCATTTCTGGAACTATATTTGCTGTTACTGAAATTACTCCACTTCCACCAACTGATAAAATTGGGAGAGTAAGTGCGTCCTCACCTGAGAGAATTATGAAATCCTTACAAGCTTTCTTTCTAATTTCAAAGCACTGTCTGAGAGAGCCGCTTGCTTCCTTTATCGCAACAATATTATGAATCTGTGATAATTCAGCTACGACCTCAGGAATAATCGAGACCCCCGTTCGTCCTGGAACATTGTAGATGATAATTGGAAGTTTCACACTATCTGCAACCATCTTAAAATGAGCATATAATCCTTTTTGAGTTGGTTTATTATAATAAGGTGTAATTATAAGTGCCCCATCAACCCCAATTTCCTCAGCCCTTTTAGTCAACTCGATCGTTTCCTTTGTATTATAATTTCCTGTACCGGCAATAATAGGTATCTCTGTGTTCTTCTTCCCAAAAGAGAAAAGCTCTAACTTCTCTTCAAATGTGAGCGTTGGCGATTCACCTGTAGTACCTGAAAGAAGCAAGGCGTCTGTTTGATGTTCTTCATGATATAAAAAAAGCTTTTTCAGCGTTTTATAATTAATTCCGCTATTTTTAAACGGTGTAACGAGTGCAACAATCGACCCTGTAAACATATATACCTCCCCGTGTAATAAATTACACTTGATTACATAGATTTCTATTGGATTACACAGATTAAGTTCTGATTTGAAAATCGGTGTAATCTGCCTTTTTAATCTGTGTAATCATCCTATTGGTTATTAGTCAATACACAATTATTCTTCCAAGCTGCTTCCTTTAAATTTTTCCTTGTCCTTTCCCCGTTTCTCCGATACCCCAATACTCTGATTCGCTTACTTATGCACTTTTTTAATTGTTACTTAACACTTGCTACTTGTAACTTTATCCTTTATCCTCTAACCTTAATCCTTTACCATTCCTTCTACCTACTCTCTACTACTTACTCCCTACTATCATTTATCTTGCCTTTCTTCAGTGCTTGCATTGCCTTCCCCCTATCCTCCCATCTAATAAAGAGAAGGATTTCCCGTCCTATGGTGATAACTTCGACAATGTTCAATTTCTTATTCGCAAGAGGAGTCAAAAGGTAGTTTATCATTCCTGGAAGGTTAACAGGGGATTCCCTTCTCATAATAAGAAGAGCGATTTCCTTTTTCTCCACAATTCTTATTTTCTTATGTGACGAAACCTTTGCAAGTTCATTTATTACTTTTCTTGACATATCGGTAGGTATATAAAAACCAAGATAGTCAATACCAAGTGTCATTCCAAAAATCTTTGATATTCCGAATATTTTTTGTGTGAGTTCTTCAATCAATTCTTTTTTGCTTGTTATATCCTTTTTGAAAACCGTAATAAGAGAAAGCTTGTCATCAAGAAGAAATAGCTTTCTTGATACCTTACCATCAATCACGGTTCCTTCATATGAAAGATCACCAAAGGAGTGATGAATTATTTTCACCTTCTGTTTCTTTCCTTTAAATGGGAGAGCATCATAATGAATCACTTCGGAACCAAAAGAGGATAAAGTGGAGAGGTCATCAGCATTAATATATTTTAATTTTTTTGCATCCGGAATAATATTAGGATCTGCTGTATAGACACCATCTACATCCTTCACCATTATAATCTCATCAGCTTCAACATATTTACCAAGCACAAAAGCGGTTGTATCACTTCCACCCCGTCCTAACGTTCCCCAATCTCCATCTTCTCTCAGGGCGATAAATCCAGGAACAACAATAGAATCAACATTTTTAAAAATCTCTGGAAAATATCTCTTAATCTGTTGCTCCGTCCTTCTTTTGTTTATGCTTCCATCTCCTTTTAAAAAAATTGGCCACTCTTTTGAATTCGGTTCAATAATCATTGATTTTATTCCCTCTTTCTTTAGTGCATAACCAATAACCCTCGCTGATATTATCTCACCTAATCCAACGATTCTTATAGACTCATCAACAGTTACCCCAGGATTTATTCCCTGGACAAGATCATACAATTTATCTGTGGTTTTCCCAATTGCAGAAACAACACAAACAAGCTTATAACCCCTATTAATTTCGGAAACACAAACGGAAACAGCACTTTTTATCTTCCGCTTCCCATCAAGACTTGTGCCACCAAACTTATAAACTTTTACTTTCATTAAAAATCAAATTCCTTAACTTTCTCAAGAAGGGTTTTGTAGCTCATTCCAAGCATTTTTGCAGCCTTCGATTTATTGCCACCTGTTTTTAAAAGAACAGAACTAATTAACTTCTTTTCTGCAATTATCTTACCAAGTCTTCCTGCTTCTTTTAACCCCATATCTTCTGTTATCTCTATCTCACTTTCAATTCCTTCAAGAGATTCTTTTATTCCTATGTCTTCTGAATCTATTATCTCGCCTTCAGTTAATATGACTGCTCTTTCAATAATATTCTGAAGTTCCCTGACATTTCCAGGCCAGCGATAATTCTTTAATATCTTCTTTGTCTGTGGGGCAAGTTCCATATTCTCTTTTCTTAATTCCTTTGTAAATTTTCTAATAAAATATTCTGCAAGAAGAAGTATATCCTCTTTTCTTTTTCTTAATGGTGGAAGATCAATTGGAAAAACATTTAATCTATAATAGAGATCCTCTCTAAAGGTATTCCGTCCTATCTCTCTTCGGATATCCATGTTCGTAGCAGCGATAATTCTAACATCTACACTTCGTGTTTCTTCACCACCTAACCTGGTAAAATTCCTTTCCTGAAGGAATCTCAAGAATTTTGGTTGTAGGTGAAGAGGGATATTACCAACTTCGTCAAGGAAGAGAGTTCCCTTATTTGCAACTTCAACCATTCCAATCTTTCTCCTGACAGCTCCTGTGAATGCACCTTTTTCAGAACCAAAAAGCTCATTTTCAATAAGTTCCGATGGAATTGCAGCACAGTTTATTGCAATAAAAGGATTATCTTTCCTCTGGCTCATACTGTGAATAGCCTTAGCAAAAAGTTCCTTCCCTGTACCGCTTTCACCAGTAATGAGAACTGTTGTATCACTCCGTGCAACCCTCTGTGCAAGCATTGCTGCTTTATTCAATTCTTTACTCTTACCGATAATTCTCGAAAATCCATACATCTTGCTCAATTCCTCTCTCAGGATAATGTTTTCCCTCAGGAGTTGCTGCTCTCTTGTTGCCCTTTCAACAAGATAGAGCAGTCTATCAGGATCAACTGGTTTCTCTATGAAATCATAAACTCCAAGTTTAATTGCGGTCACAGCATTATTAATAGTTCCATAAGCAGTTAATATTATAATTGGGACAGTTTTATCAATTTTTTTAATTTCTTTTGCAATAGAAATTCCATCCTTTCCCGGTAACCTTAGGTCGAGAAGAACAAGGTCTATATTTTTGCTTTTAAACAATTCCATTGCTTCTTTTCCTGTATCCGTATCAAAAACATTGAAACCACCTGTCTTTAATACCTCTTTTATATACTCCCTGAAACTTTCTTTGTCCTCAACAATTAGTGCATTAATCATGTTTTTTCTCACCATACCTTTTAAGAATTTCTTCTATGATTCCACTTGAACTTTTCCCTTTTATAAAAGGGATAGTTATTACCCTTCCACCATTATTCTTAACAATTTCTGACCCGACAATTTCATCTTCTCCATAATCACTACCCTTTATAAGAACATCCGGAAGGATTTCCTTTATTAATTTTTCGGGGGTTTCCTCATCAAACGGGATAAGAAAATCGATGAAAGTAAAGTGTGAAAGGATAAAAAGCCTGTCTGAAAGCGGGATTAATGGTCTCTCTTCCCCTTTTATTTTCCTGACAGATGAATCGCTATTTACTGCAATAATCAAATAATCTCCATATGATCTTGCTTTCTTTAAGTACTCAACATGACCTCTGTGGATTAAATCAAAACAACCATTAGTGAAAACAAGTGTCTTCTTTTTTTTCTTTAAATTTGCT
>JAGMEZ010000297.1 GCA_023127905.1 Caldifarciminota bacterium | reverse complement strand
GCAGGATTATAAAATACAGCATTTGGTCCATATGTTGAAGGTGTAGTGAGCCATTCACAATCACTTTGATATATAAAATGTCCAGAAACCTGTGAGATTAAACAAAAAAGAAAAATCCCGAGTAATAGAAACCCTTTTCTCATTCTTCACCTCCGAGCGAATCTGGAGCAATCCAGAAGTCAATAGATATATGTCCGTGCATTCGTATCCAATCTTCCGGTTTCAGGAAAACATTTCCTAAAGCCGGAATAATTAAATCAGCCTTCCAGTAAAGTGAATCTTCATCTGACATTGAAACATATTCACTGGTTAGCGTATCGTCAATGAATGTCATTGTCGAATCACCCGTGGTAAAACCCATTGGGTCCTTAGGCGCACCTTCAACTGTGATAGGTCGAGAGAGCCATACGATCGATGAATCCTTCGTTCCGATCCGGAAATTCCCGGTAAAACCTGCTGGTGTCCTATTTACTATAACGAGGTGAACAGCAACCTTTTTAAGGTAATATTTATCCTTATTTGTCTCGAGAGAATCAGCGATATCGAATGGTTTCAAAAAGGTAACGATCGTATCTCCGCGTGCCATAAAATCAACTGGCATCTTTGCATATCCCATCGCTGAATCTATGTTAATGCTACCACTATCATGATGTATCGTAATACGGTTTCTGTATGGACCAAGCGGGAAACTATCAATTATAAAGGTCATCATTGTATCAAGATGAGAGGTTTGAGGAATCACAACTGGAAATGTGTCGACGAACGGAATAAAGTGTTGTAGTGTATCAGGCGGTGTTATATATAAGGTAGCCCTCCCATAAAATGTTGAATCGCATGTCCCACGAACATACACCTTTGTAATTGTTTTCTTAGTCAAACTGTTAAAATGACTATTTAATGTATCAATATTACTGCTTATTTTCTGTTCTACTACCATTGTAACAGTTGTGTCTCCCCCAACTCCAGCATAACGTCCTGTTGCCGTATCGGAATGGTGAAACACAGCCCATAGATCAGCATTATAATCCGGATCCTGTTCAATCGTAAGCTTGTGCTTAATGGTAGTATCATCTACGATATCATAAGTTGTTATCAATGAATCACCAATCGGAATATTTATTTGAATCTCCCACTCGGGAGCCTTCGACGGAATCTTATAGCACGAAAGTAGCGCTGCTATTAAAATAAAGTATAAGAACTTATATTTTCCCACTTTTCCCCCTTTCTTTTTCACGTATTACTAATTAAAATAAATAAAATTACAATTATTATTCAACACCTCCTTCTAAAGTATTTTTTTATTTCTTATCATAAAGATACTATCTTGTCAAGAAAAACCTTTTTTCTTTTCTCCAATTTCATAAACCTTGAAGCATCTTAAGCATTTCTTCAAGTACTTCTTTTATCTCACTAAAGATAGTCTCCTTTCTTGCCTCTTCAAAGGTAGCTTTCAGGTCTAATTGTTTATCCTTTCGCAGTTCCTTCAATCTCCTCTTTGCACCTTTAATAGTAAAGTGCTCATCATAGAGGAGTTTTTTTATAAGTATTATCTTCGAAATGTCTTCTTTCCTGTATCTTCTCCAGCCAACATCTGTCCTTTCTGGTTTCAAAAAAGGGAACTGCGACTCCCAATATCTGAGTACATACGTCTCAATACCAAGAACCCGAGCAACTTCCTTTGGTGTATAATAGGCTTTATCCTTCAAATTTCCCTCCATCTTACCAGTTTTCTTTTTTCAATTCCCTTGTCATCAGATCGTAAACTCCCTGTTCAGGTTTTTTTCTTTTAAACAGTACATTGTAAACTTCTTCAGCAATTGGCATATTAATATTGTATTTCTTGCTTAACTGCATAACGGATTTTGTCGTATTTACTCCTTCTGCAACCATAACCATTCCACTTAATATCTCATCAAGTGTCCTACCTTTCCCGAGTTCCTCCCCAACATACCTGTTTCTGCTATGCTTGCTAAAAGCTGTAGTTATAAGATCACCAATACCTGATAACCCTGAAAATGTTTCTTCTTTTGCTCCCATCTTAAGGCCCAATCTTTTTATTTCTGCCAGCCCTCTCGTTAAAAGCGCAGCCTTTGTATTTGCACCCAACCCCATTCCATCACACATCCCTGCTGCAATAACAATAACATTCTTCACTGCACCTCCTAACTCAACACCAATAATATCTTTATTTGTATAAACACGAAAATACGAAGTCGAAAATTCCTGTTGAACCTTTTTGTTTAACGTAGTACTCTCACCTGCTGCAACAACAGTTGTCGGTATCTTCCTCACAACCTCATTTCCAATACTTGGTCCTGATAGTGCAACAACTTTTCCTTTAAATAATGTTGGTAAATTATCTTCAATAACCTCCGACATTCTTTTGTTAGTATCTTTTTCAATTCCTTTAACAACAGTAACAATCAAAGGTTCACCATCAATGCAGTTTCTGAGATTCTCCACAACACCGCGGATTGTATGCGAAGGAACCGCAAAAACTATCATCTCTTTTCCTTTTACCGCCTCTGAAATAGATGAAGTTGTCATAAGATTAGGTGGAAATGGATAACCTGACAAATATCTTTTGTTTTCCCTATCCTTTTTAAGGTCTTCCTCCCTATCTTTATAGAATTCCCATAACGTCACATCAATACCTTTTTCTGTAAGAATCAATCCCAGGGTTGTTGCCCAATTACCGGCACCCAATATCGCAACATTCATCGTTCTCTCCTATATTTCTTACACTATTTCCTCACTGCTCCAGTAAGCAATAAGGACTACAAAACAAACTTATTCTCCTTTCCCTTAATCAGCCTTTTAATATTCGACCTATGTAAAATAATGACAAGTAAACAGACCAGTATAGTAAAAATTACAAGAAAAATATTATACTCGTCCCGCACAATAAACCTACTAAAAAAGATAAATAGGGGGAGTGCAATGGCTGCAGTTATCGAGCCGAGCGAAATGTACCTTGATACGGAAACAACTATTAACCATACAACAAATGCGAATAATGCTGAGAAAGGAGCAAGACCTATGAATACACCAAGACCTGTCGCAACGCCCTTACCTCCTTTAAATTTCAAAAAGGGAGTAAAGATGTGACCAAGCATCGCTGATACTCCCGCAATCATTCCATAATAGTAACCATAATATTTATTTAACAAAAGAACAGGCAAGAGTCCCTTTGAAACATCCAGTATAAGAACCACTATCCCCTCCATCTTGCCCACAACCCTGAAAACATTTGTAAAACCTATATTTCCACTTCCCTTTTTCCGTATATCAATTCCTCTCAGTTTGGAGACAATAAAACCAAAAGGCAGTGCACCGACAAAGAAACCAATAACAAATGAAATTAGGTAATACATTTTTTCAT
>JAGMEZ010000296.1 GCA_023127905.1 Caldifarciminota bacterium | reverse complement strand
AAACGAAGGGCTCAGGACAGGCTCCGACACTCCTCTCAAGAGGGGATTTTTTTCACTCCAAAACATCATACATCCCATATTTTCTGACGGTAGCTATTTTGGGATTAGGAAGTCGACGCGGCGGTTCTGTGCTCGTCCTTCATCGGTACTATTATCAGCGATTGGCCTGCTCTCTCCATAACCATGGGCAAAAAGTCTTGAGGCTTCGATATGATGTACTCTGATCAGATAATCGCGGACCGAATTGGCGCGAGCATCAGAAAGTTTTAGATTGTACGCATCACTGCCAACTGAATCGGTATGTCCCTGGATTTCAACACTAATCTCAGGGTGGCGGGTCAGTATCGCTGCTGCCTCATCAATGATAGGATAGGATTCGGGCTTGATTGTCGATTTGTTGAAATCGAAATTTATCCCTTTTATGGTAAAAACCATCCCCCGCTTTAACATCTCGATCTCGACCACGTTCTTTTCCCCAGCACTGATTACTTCAAGATAGAATCCGGTTTCATAATCTTCAGCTTCCACCTTTATCTCGTAGACATCTGGCTCCAGGTCCTTGAACTTAAAAAACCCGGTTGCGTCAGATGTCACTGAAAGTTTAATCTTCTCTATTGATAGTTTCGCAACGATCGGCTCTTTTGTCTTGATATCGATCACCTTTCCAATGAAATCCCCAGTTTTTGGTTCTTTCCTTTCCAGTACAAAGTCAATATAGACGGTCTTGTCGGAGAGGACATTTACTTCCTTCCTTAGACTTATGTATCCTTCAACCGTTGCATAGATTTCATACATGCCGGGTTTTAGATTTGTGTAATTGTAGGTTCCAGTTTCAGGTTTAGTTTTCACCTGCGGGATGTCGGTATGGAGTAAACTAACCCGTCCGTCGAGGGGCGTACCTTCCTTATCAGAAACGGTCCCGGCGATTGCTCCAAGTTTTGGTAATTCCTTCGTTTTTGCATAGGAGATCGATGCTGATACCCTTGGTGAAAATGATAAACCAAACTGCTCAGCCTTAACCAGGGCTATACCGATTTCTATCGGGAGATACCGGAATTCCAAACCAATATTGGCATCTCTGCCATC
>JAGMEZ010000295.1 GCA_023127905.1 Caldifarciminota bacterium | reverse complement strand
ACCTCACTTTTAATCGCAGCAAGTAACAAATCATCTAAACTGTATGAACTTAAGTCCATATTTATATCCTCCTTAGTTATTCATCTCATGTCAAAAAAATAGATTATGTTTAAAAGGTAAGGTTTGCAGTTTCATATCTTCACATCTCTTTTTCGCACTATGTTTACAAATTCAAGGTTTTGTGTTTTTCTGAGAGTTCATCCGCAAGTCTATCAATAGCCTCGAAATCACCCTTTTTTGGATAACCCTTTATGATTACAGGTTCTATGATTTCAACCTTCAGGTTAGTTAACATCCCTGAAATTATCTCAACCATCTTTCCCCCCCATCCAAAAGAACCTATAATTGATGCAAATCTCAATTTTGGTCTGAGAGCATTTGCAAGAAAGGCTGCATATACAGCACTTGGATGTGGACCTACCAGAACAGTGGGTGACCCGATTACAATGGTGGCTGCATCGACGAGAGCAACAGCGAGTTCTCCAATGTCCGTTTCTGTTAAATTAAATGGTTTTACAGTTATGCCTTTCTCAATGAGAGCGTCAACAAGATAATCCACCATACTTCTCGTGCTCCCATGCATGGAGACGAAAGGAATAATCACTTCGTTTTTTACTTTATCGGAGACCCAGTCAGCGTAAGCATCCATTATAAATCTGGGATTATTATAAACAGGTCCATGGCTTGGTGCAATTATTTCAATATCCAGTTCTTTGATCTTTTCAAGGTGTTTCTTGATGCTTGTCCTGAATGGCATCATAATCTCAGCATAGTAGCGTTTTGCAGGTTCGTAAATTTCCCAGTTATCCTTAACGAATGGTTCGCTTGTTGCAAAGTGTGAGCCAAAAAGGTCACAGGGAAACAAAATCCTATCCTCTTTTAGAAAGGTAAGCATTGTCTCAGGCCAATGGACCCAGGGTGCAATGATAAATTCAAGGGTTTTATCACCGAGAGAAATAGTGTCATTGTCTTTGACAGTCATGAATTTATCATCAGGAATGAGAAGCATCTCCATGAGCATTGTCTTACACTTCGGGTTTGTCACAACTTTTGCATTAGGATACATCTCGAGTATCTTTGGGATTGTCCCTGAATGGTCCTGCTCTGCGTGGTTCGAAACTATGTAGTCTATTTTGTCTACCTTTAATTTTTTAAGATTATCAACGAGTTCAGATTCCTTTTGCGGGTCAACAGTGTCTATTAGCGCTGTTTTTTGAGTTCCCCTTATCAGGTATACATTATAACTTGTGCCTTGAGGTAAAGGTATTAGTTCATCAAATAGTCGTCTATCCCAGTCAATTGCACCCACAGAGTGAATGTTAGGTTTTATTTCATGAATAGCCATTTTTTACTCCTCTTTTTCGAAATTATCTTTTCCAACTCCGCATACGGGACAAACCCAATCATCAGGTATTTCTTCAAATGTGGTCCCAGGTTTTATCCCTGAATCAGGATCTCCTTTTTCAGGATCATAAATATATCCGCAAACTTTGCATACATACTTTTCCATTTTTTCTACCTCCTTTTGTTTCTCTTCCTTGATATATGTCGGAGCAGTTTTCGGCGCCTTTCCATGTTTTACCTTGTGATAGTAATCATAGGTCATAGCTTCTGCATCATTAAGAATATCCGCTTCTACTACCTTACCAAAGAAGACAGTATGTGTAACAACATCAGCACTACTCATAACCTCAACCTCCAGGAAACCTATGCTATTCTCAAGCACTACAGGTGCACCAGTTTCACCAACCTTATATTTTGTTTCCTTAAATTTATCTACTTCCCTCCCTGATTTAAAGCCAAAAAGCCCGATAAACTTCATTGGACTATTTTGGGACAAAATTGTGACCGTAAAGACATTACTCTCTTTTATAAACTCGTGTGTTAGATTTTCTTTGTTTATACATACAGCTACAACAGGTGGCTCTGAACAAACCTGAAAAACAGTATTCGCTATCTGTCCATTGAATTTATCCCCCTTTTTTGAGCTTACAATATAAAGACCATAGGATATTTTGTGCAGGGTCTTTTTGTTCATTATTCACCTTCCTTTTTGAATAATCCAATACCTTTATTCCAAAACCATCATCAGTCCTATCAGTGTTGCCAAGACCAACGACTACAGTCTCCTTATTGTCAATTCTGTCTCTCTATCATTGAAAAGCCAGGCAAGATATCTCCTTGTCTATTGTTTAGATTCGCAGGCTAAAGCCTGCGCCTACCTTAAAATGGTATTTTAGCACAGTCTTTAAAGCCTGCGGCTACCTTTGCGAACTACCTTAATAAGATGTGCGGAACAGCTTATGCAGGGGTCGTAAGCCCTTACAACCATTTCAAGCGCTGGCTCGATATCTTTTTTTGAATCGTTTAAAAGGTTCTCTGCCGTAACCCTTAAAAATCTTTCCATTTCATCAAGGTTCTGCTCTGTCGGTGTGATTATATCTGCCTTTGCGATAAGTCCATTCTCCAAATTGTAATAGTGATATAGGATACCTCTCGGTGCTTCAACCGCCGCTGCTGCTTGACCAGAAACCCTTCCAGGGATTTCTATCTCAGGATCCTTCAATCGTTTTATTTCATCTATTATTGATGGTATCTTTTCAAGTGCAAAGAGTATCTCAAGGAGTTGTGCATGGCTGTTATATAGAGGGTTTTTCTTCCATCTTGAATTGTATATCTTCTTGAAATACTTTAATGATTCACCTGTTAGTTTTTCTCCAAGGAGATTAACCCTTGCAATAGCACCCACAGTGAAGGTTTTGTCTTTATAAGTACACCTCTTGGCATAAGAATGGGAAACAACGCGTTCATTTGTAAGTTTTTCATATTCACTTACATCCCTTTCTTCGCCAGTCGAGATCAAAACTGTGTCTCCCACAAAACCAAATTTCTCTCCTGAATTAAGGCACATAAAGGTTATATTTTTCTTTTCCTCACAGAAAGTTGGAACTTTAATAGATGAGATGAATTCTATTGCTTTAACTGTCGATGGGATAAGTTCATTTGCCTTTCTTTTTATTTCGTTAAGTTCCTTATTTAGAGGATACTTTCCGAATCCACCAATTATTGGGTTCTCGCCATGTATCA
>JAGMEZ010000294.1 GCA_023127905.1 Caldifarciminota bacterium | reverse complement strand
TCTCTTGTCAAACCCAAGTGCATGGAGGTGATCGGGGAGTTTAGAATTCGAGGTGGAATAAAAACAACCACCAGAGTAAAATTTAATTCATCAAATCACAATTAAATCACAATTTCGATATCATATATTGTTTGTTTATTGTAATTTGTAACTTGTAATTTCGATATTATATATTGTTTGTTTATTGTAATTTGTAACTTGTAATTTCGATATTGTACATTGTTTGTTTATTGTAATTTGTAACTTGTAATTTCGATATTGTATATTGTTTGTTTATTGTAATTTGTTATTTGTTATTTAGATGCCTTCTTCATTCTACTCAAGTTTCCACTCTACCTGTCATTGATACTTATCTACTTGAGGATTGCTCTAAGGAGGAGAAGTATACCCTTTCCTTCATTCACAACAAGCTCAAGATCCCTTTTTGCTTCCTCATACTCGGGATTTATTTCAAGTGCCTTTTGAAATTGGAGGGATGATGCATTTAACAATGCTCTCACCTTCAGAATGTAAGCCTTTCCAAGGGCATTGTGAAGGTCAGCATACTCAGAATTTTCTTCAATGAGTGCAAGTATATTATTAATATATTCGTCGACTGTAAGAAGACTAATTTTCTTTTTACTATACTTTGCAAAAAGAGTAAACTCATCAATAACATCATGGGCTTCAATTTCCATAAACTTGGTCGAAAATTCAAGAAATTGTTTCAACGCCTCATTGTATGAATGCTTTTTAAGAAGTTTAAGAGCCTCGTTATAACTTTTCTCCCTGAACTTTTCATCAAGAATTGAAGCATTTTTCAGATCAACCTCTATTAGGATTATCCGCTCCTCATCAACATCTACATCTTGCAATAAGATAAATTCTTTTAACAAGGCTAAACCATGAAAAAAGTATGCCTCTGCATAGTCACTATTTAATTCTAAGGCTCGGGAGAATGATTTACCAGCCTCCTTTGTTTCTCCTGCATTAAATAATATCTTGCCAAGGTGGAAATGATAATCTGGTCGTTCCGATTCAATTTCTATCGCCTTTGAGAGATACTCTTTCGCTTCTTTGTAATTCTTACCGATACCTAAAATCCGTCCTATATCTTTGAAAGCATCTGCAAAATTCGGGTCACATTTTAAACATTCTTCATAACTTGTAATCGCTCTATCTATCAACTTCCTTTTAAAAAATAGCCTTCCTATTCTATAAAACCCTTCTGCTGTTGCTTTCTTCTTCAGCAATTCATCCAAGTCAAAGAGATTCTGGAGCACATCAATACTTGCATTCTGAAGTTTATGTATCAATCGAATAAGACCATCCTCTGATATACTTGGTTCATAGGATATCTCTTTAACCTCTACAACCCTACCTTCAAAAAAAATTTCACTGACTACCTTAAAATTACGTGAGTCTGCAAACGTTTCAATAATGTAATCTCCTTCTTCTGTCTTTATCCTTGTATCGATACCAAATGGTTTTTTCATTTACTTTCCTTTGCTTTCTGGAATGCATAATACAATCTCTGAATTGCAGTCCCAAGACCCATCCTTTTTAACATTTTCTTCAACTTAAACCATCCAATTCCCCATCCTCCATGTTCTCTTCTTGCAAGCTCTTCCGATAAAATCTTCAGACTGATTAAGGGGGTCTCTGATATTATAAATCTAATTTCATCTTCCAGACTTCCCAATCTTCTTACTCCCTCATCATAAACTTCTTTCGTATAAGGCTTCACTGTAGTCATTGTCGAGACTACATCCTTTTCTTTCGCCGATTCCTCCAATTCATCGGCATTCTTTCCATACATCTTCAATGCTTCATCAACTGTTTTGAAATACTTAAATATTTTGTCAAGCTCCATAAGTTTGTATATTGAATAAACACCTTCAATCATACCTGTTAAAAGAATATCACCATTTCTTTTTCTCACATCCCTTATATTTCCTATCAAAACACCCCAACCTGCCGAAGAAACGTAATTTATACCTTTAAAATCTATTACTATTCTAAAACGATCTTCATGAGTGAAAAACTCAATTGATTCCTTGAGAAGGGAAGCATTTGTTGAGTCAATATATCCTTTTAATCGAATTAGTGCATAATCAGTATTTACTGTAAATCTATCAATAATCAGATTTTCCATTATCTATTCCCTTTTTAACAGTACAAATGTTACATCGTCGGATTGAGGAGCTCCTCCTGTAAAATCCCTTATGGAATCCAACAGATTTTCTTTAAGTTCATCAACATTACAATCTCTATTCTCAGAAATAATTGTTTTCAATCTCTCTTCCCCATACTGGTTTTTATCCCTATCCATTGCCTCTGTGATTCCATCAGTATAAAGGATAAGGATATCACCATGATTGAAGTTGCGCTTTTCCTCTCCCAAACGCCTTGCAAATTCTCTTTCGTCAAACAATGGAATACCAAGAGGTGGTCCCTTTGGGTTAAGTGATAGAATTCGCTTCATCGAAGAACTATATAAAAAAGCAGGATTATGACCAGCACAAGAATAAACTATTTCCTTAGACAGAATATCAACCACAACGTAAAAAAGCGTTATAAATATTCCTTCAGGAATATCTTTTCTGAGCATAAAATTTGTTAAAGAAATAAGATTATGGGGGGAGGGATTAATTAAAGCTTCCCTCCTCATTATTGTACGGAACATTGTCATTATTAGCGAACCTGCGACGCCCTTTCCTGAAACATCTGCTACAACGACCCCAAAACGATCTTTATCTATCTTTATATAATCATAGTAATCACCGCCAACATACTTAGCAGACTCGTAATATGAAGCAATTTGAAATCCCGGGGTTTCCGGAATGACCTGTGGAAGGAGTGTTTGCTGAATCTCATGCGCAATCTGCATCTCCCTCTTC
Organism: Caldifarciminota bacterium; assembly: GCA_023127905.1. Classification (GTDB taxonomy): domain Bacteria; phylum Hydrothermota; class E44-bin80; order E44-bin80; family E44-bin80; genus JAGMEZ01. The sequence goes on along the minus strand of JAGMEZ010000294.1, from coordinate 1,294 downwards.
ATTGTTTCTTTCTCAATAATTTCCGCTCTTGCATTCTTTAATTTTGCTGCCATTTCCTTAACAGAATTTGCTATTCTGCCAATCTCATCACCCCGCCTAATCATTATCTCTCTATCAAGATCTCCGTTGCCAATTGCTTCTATATCCTGTGTTATTCTTCCAATCGACCCAATTATAAAACTAACAATTACAAGTATCCCAAAAACACCACTAATAAGCATAACAGCAGTTACAATCGCCATACCTTTGCTTGTTTCCTTTATGTTCTTCTTTATCGCATCCCTGGAAATACCAAGATGCACCTCTCCAATAGACGTTTCCTTTATCTTTATCGGAACTGCAATATCGTATACCTCTTCACCTTTATCTCGTTTATACGGTTGAACGAGTATAGAATTATTCAGAAGAGGTTTCAAACCTGGAGGAGAAACGTAAGTATCGTTCAATTGAAACTTTTCAGTACTTGCCCAAATTTTCTTCCCTGTATCTATGATAAAACAGTCTACCACACCTTTGTTATTAGCTTTTGTATCATACACAAACATCGATAAGAGAAGATCATTTTTGTTTCCCAGAGGATCTTCTGCGTTTGCAGCAACATTTTTTGCAATGGTCTCTCCCCTCAATCGAATTTCTTCTGATAATATTTTACTCTCCCGAAAAAGGAAGAAAAGGTTCACACTACCCATTACAATGAGCCCGAATAGAATCATCCAGATAGAAAATTTGGCTTTTAAACCCATTCCGCGACGGAAACCACTTTTTTCAAATTTCATTTTTCTACTCAATTTTTATTATTATATATAAATCTAAACACAAAGTCAAGAAATTTAGAACCAATAATTTTCTTTTCCCTTGACTTTTATTTACAGAGGTATTATATTGGAAAAAATTTTATAACTACAAACTTAAATAAAATGGATATTAAAGAAAGAATAGAAAGATTAAAAAGGGAAATAAAAGAGAAACATAGAGAACAGAGAATAGATGATAGTTCCCAGACAGTCGAGAAACTTCGAATTCTTTTAAGAGAAGAAACGGGAACGAGAAAGAAAATTAAGGATATTTATGAACTGGCAAAATATTTCAAATCACAGGTATGTGAAAATGAATATGGAAAATTTATTGTAAGGGAAGAACGTCTGGAGAATGAATTCTTTGGTGAGGATGTAGAGAAAATACATATACTTGCCAAAGAGGATGTTTTTAAAAATTACAACCTACCCAGGAATGTTTTTTTAGACCTTGAAACGTCAGGACTTTCAGGAGGGGTTGGAACATTTGCTTTCCTCGT
>JAGMEZ010000293.1 GCA_023127905.1 Caldifarciminota bacterium | reverse complement strand
TGGTGTTCTTGCAAAAATAACAGAAAATCATCAAACTAATCTTGCAAATAATATTGGCAGGGCAATTGTCTGGACTATCGATAATTGGCAAAGCTGTACACAACGTGTCTTTGCATTCAACAAAAAAATCAGGAAGAAATGGACCTGGGAGAGAATAGGGAAACAATATTTGGAATTGTTTAGAAAATAGGGGGTCAAGTCGAAGAGCAACGTTCCCAATATCCAATATCAATATGGATTACGGAGGAGGAATGAAGAAGAGAGAGAAGTGTAGTCAATCCTGGAGGCAACACTTGAAACAAGTAAAGGAGCTAATAAGGAAACGCTTGAAAAAGTCCATCTCTCTGAGGATTTGGCAAGAGAGGTCGGTTAAATGCATAATTTGTTAAAAAAGGAGACTTTGAGATGAGTAAGGAAAAGCCAATATTTGATATCGAGGAGGTTTTTGAACCTGATGATTATTTATATTTTTATGAAAATTCACTAACTGAGGAACGAACGAAAAAGCAGATAGAATTCCTGGTGAAAGAATTAGAACTTGACAAACCTATGGAAATCCTTGATTTAGCTTGCGGACATGGCAGGCATGCAAACCATCTGGCAGAACTTGGTCAAAATGTTACTGGTGTTGATATTACACCTGGTTTTCTTGAAATTGCAAAAAGGGAAGCAAAGAAAAAAGGACTTACTGTGGAGTATATTCAAGGAGATATGAGAAAAATCTCTTATACAGAGAAATTTGATAGGGTACTTCTCCTCTATACTTCATTTGGATATTTTGAAGATGAGGAAAATTTCAAGGTTCTTAAAAATGTAGAACGTGCACTTAAACCAAAAGGATTGTTCTGTTTTGATATTCATAACCGGGATGTTTGCTTAAAACACTTCCTCCCATACTCAGTGACAGAAAAGGAGAACAATCTAATGATAGATAGATGTACCTTCGATAGTGATACAGGGCATTTTTACAATAGAAGAATTGTTATTAGAAATGGTAAAAGGAAAGATAAGCCATTTTTTGTACGGTTTTATAATCCCTCTGAGATAAGAGATCTATTAAAAAGAGCTGGTTTTAGAAAATGCAAAATCTATGGTAACTGGGATGGAAATCTTCTCACAAGTGATTCAAGACGAATGATAATAATTACTGACAAGTAGATATTGCCACTTTTGAAGGAATAGAAATGATTGAATACAAAATAAACGATAGTGTTATTCCAGATGAGCTTGACTGCTTCTTTCAGAACTGGAAATCACCCCCATCATTAAAAATTAAAGGCAAGCTTTTAGAAGGATCTGATCTAATTATCACAGCAAAGGAGAATGGAAGGTTGGTTGGATTCATCACAACAATAAGCGATGGAGCAATGCATGCATTTATCACCTTAGTTGAGGTCTTAGAAGCCTATCAAGGAAAGGGGATTGGTAAAAATTTGATGAAACTTGCAATTTCGCATTTCAAGGGATACTACGATATTGTTTTGATAACTGACAAAGACAAAGGCGCATTCTATAAGAAGTTTGGCTTCAACGAAATCTACGGAATGCATATTCGAGATTTCACATATGGGAAAGGAAACAATTGATGGTGAATAAATGAACGACTGCCCCCTACAGACACAGATTTTTTTCTTGACTTCCGGTTATCTATACTATATTAATAATAAAAGGAAATATAATATATCTATAAAAAAGCAATTGTTTTGCTAATAAATAAGTAAGGAGGTGATTAAATAAGAAGGTATAGAGATTTATCTAATAGAACTCAATTTGAATGTAAGAAAAGAAAGGAGAAAAAATGAAAACAAAAATGTTCTTACTTTGCATTCTCTTAACTTTCATAATCTTAGCTCCCGGAAATCTAAAAGGTGCAACCTATACAGTGACAAACACAAATGACACTGGGGCAGGGAGTCTCAGATGGGCTATAACTTCAGCCAACACTGTTACCCCGAATGTCTACGATATTATAGACTTTAATATTGCACTTCCAGGACTTCATACCATTTTTCCACTTTCCCAACTTCCTCCACTTACAGATACATCTGGTGTTCTTATTGACGGATTAACTCAGCCACCTGGTGGTTCAGTTGGAGGTAATCCTCCGGCTACACTAAATCTTCTGATAGAGATCGATGGAATCAGTGCTGGTATGTCTTATGGTATATGGATTAAGTCTGATAACAACGTGATTCAGGGGCTAATAATAAACAATTTTGAGGCGGATGGGATTTCTATTGAAGCTGGTCCTATACAAAATACGAACCATAATCAGATATTCTGGAATATAATAGGTATGGACCCAAGTGGAATGGGACCTAAAGGGAATGGTCGTGTCACGACAAGCCCCTGGGCTGGTGTTCGTATCCACAATATACCGGCAGGAATCTCATCGATAGCTTTTGACAATCACATTGTTGAGAATCTCATTTCAGCAAATTATGCAGAAGGTGTTGCAATAATTGGTCCCCAGGTCCCCGGGGATGTATACGGAAACTATGTTATCAGTAATTACATCGGCACCGATATTACAGGAATGGTTGATCAAGGTAACATTCATGAGGGGGTATGTTTGTGTGAGGGTACCCATGATAATGTTGTGGATAATAACCTTATCTCCGGTAATGATTATGACGGGGTTGGTATCCAGGGATACAACAATGA
>JAGMEZ010000292.1 GCA_023127905.1 Caldifarciminota bacterium | reverse complement strand
CTGTCTTCTGACTTCTGTCTTCTGTTCTCTGACTTCTGGCTTCTGTCTTCTGACCTCTGATTTCTGTCTTATAGTTACCAACGAATCCTTCTACCTTTTCAATATTTGTATTCGTGTAAATATGGATAAGAGGATTCTTCTCTATTTGTTCAATGATTCTTTTCAAGTAAGCCTGGATATCATTGCCCTCAAGGGTATAAAAGATATTAAGCAGGTTTCCACCCAGTTCCTTTTCTCTTTCTATTAGATAGACTTCATAGCCCTGGTTTGCTATCCCAATGGCTGCAATCATTCCTGCAAGCCCGCCTCCAATAACCAGCCCCTTCTGCGTAATATCAAGCGGAAGAATAGGCAGGGGTTCAATGAGACGAGCCTTAACAATTGCCATTCTCACAAGATCCTTTGCTTTGATTGTTGCTTCTTCTGGCTCGTGCATATGTATCCATGAACACTGATCTCTGATGTTTGCCATTTCAAAGAGATGTTTATTTAGTCCAGCATCTCTCAAAGTCTCTTGGAAAAGCGGTTCATGAGTTCGAGGCGTGCAACTTGCTACAACTACCCGATTAAGATTAAGTTCTTTGATTGCTTCTTTAATCTTTCTCTGAGTATCTTCTGAACAGGTAAAAAGATTATCCTCAGCATATACAACGTTCGGGAGGGTCTTTGCATATTCAACTACTGAAGGAACATCAACAAATCCTCCAATGTTTATTCCACACTGACAGATAAAGACACCAATCCGTGGTTCCTGACCGCTCACATCGATCTCTGGAGGATATTCTTTTACCTTCACCAGTGTATTTCTCACTTCAGAAAGTAAAACCTCAGTGGCTGCAGCTGCTCCACTTGCCTGCATTACTGTCTCTGGTATATCCTTTGGTCCTTCAAATGCTCCACAGACAAATATACCATCTCGTGTGGTCTGAAGAGGATTCATTCTATCAGTTTCACAATATCCATAATTATTTAACTCAATCCCTAATTTTGAAGCGAGTTCCTTAGATCCCTCTGGTGGGTTAAACCCTACAGAAAGGACGATAAGATTAAATTCCTCATGTTTAACCTTACCATCTTCTGTTTCATAGGTTAGTATTAAATTCTTAGATTCAGGATCTTCCTCTATCGATGATACTTTAGACCTTACAAATCTTACCCCATATTCATCGGCTGCTCTCCTCTGATATTTATCAAAATCCTTTCCATAGGTGCGCATATCCATATAAAAAATGGTAGGTTCGAGAAATTCTCCCACATGTTCTTTTGCTATAACTGCTTCCTTGACAGCGTAAGTACAACAAACAGAGGAACAATAACCATTTCCACTGACCTCATCTCTTGATCCAACACATTGAATCCACGCAATTCTGCGGGGGATTTCTCCATCACCTGGACGTAGAACTGTCCCAGCATAGGGACCAGAGGCACTTAATATGCGTTCAAATTCGATACTCGTTACCACATTATCAAACCTTCCATACCCATACTCTGATATACCTTTAGGGTCAAATTCATCAAAACCAGGGCTTAGAATAATAGCTCCAACATCTATTTTCATTAACTCTTCCACCTGGTCATACCTGATAGCTTCTGCTTCGCATGCCTCTTCACAGAGTCCACACCCAAGACATCTTCTGCAACTGAGGCACCTCTGTGCTTCGGAAACTGCCATTTCTTCAGTGTAACCGAGTTCAATTTCTTTAAAACCGTTAATCCTTTCCTCAAGTGAAATTTTGGTCATTCCAATTCGTAATTTCTTCTCCAACTCTTTCCTAACTAATTCCTCTTCTAAATATCTTTCAGGTTTGCTTCTGATAAGCAAAGGTCTGTCTTTCTTCAGGTCTTCACCCTTTAGGTATCTATCAATTGATATAGCTGCTTCATGTCCTGTACCTATTGCCTCGATTGCAGATGCTGGACCACTCACGATATCTCCAGCTGCAAAAATACCCTCTTCTCCCGTTGCAAGAGTAAATGGATCAACAACTACTGTTCCTGCTCTTGTGGTCTTAACTCTCTCTTTACCTTCTATAACTGATAAGTCAGAATCCTGACCTATAGCAATTATCACTATGTCGCAGTTATAGTCCAAGATAAACTCTGATCCCTCATAGAATATTGGACTAAACCTTCCTTCTGCATCAAATACTGACTTAACCTCAATACACTCTATACCGGAAACCTTACCGTTGGATTCACTTCTGGATTTGCTTTGCTCACCACAAGGTTCACCACGGGTTTTACTTAGAATTCTCTTTGGTCCAATCCTGCAATGGAGTTTTATGCCTTCTTCCAATGCTTCCTCTATTTCCCACTCATGAGCAGGCATCTCCTCTCGTGACTCAAGACAGGCTACATGGACTTCTTTGGCACCAAGACGTACGCAACTTCGAGCAACATCTATAGCTACATTCCCACCACCAATTACCAGAATCCGTTTTCCAATTTTTGGCTTTTCACCCCGATTTAAAACCATCAAAAAAGGTATACCAATAAATACACCTTCTAAATCTGCGCCTGGGATACGTAGCTTTTTCCCTTTTTGCAATCCAATACTTATCAGTATTGCTTTAAATCCATCTTTTCTAAGTTGATCAATATTTGTTATTTCTACATTGGTTTTTATTTCTACACCCAATTTTTCGATTGCTTCTATTTCTTTATCTAATACATCCTTTGGTAACCTGTAATCTGGTACACAAGCACGTAACATACCCCCTTTCACCGGGATCTTCTCAAATACAGTTACTCTATAGCCCAGTTTTGCAAGGTCATAGGCAGCTGTGAGACCTCCGGGTCCTGAGCCAATAATAGCTACCTTATCCTCTTTCTTTTCCTTTGGTAGCTCTACTTCAATTCCTCTGTTCAGTTCTAAATCCGCAGCAAATCTCTTTAAGGGTCTAATAGCAAGTGGTTCATCAACATATCCTCTTTTGCACATATCCTCACAGGGATGATGACATATTCGACCACAAACCGAAGGAAATGGGTTTCTTTCCCTGATTGTCTCAATAGCTTCCTTAAATCTTCCATCTGCAATCAGGTTTACATACTGACGGACATCTGTATTAACAGGACAGGTTGCCTCACATTGAGGAATTTCTCTATTTACTATATAATCAGCTGGAACTCCCTGAGGGTATAATATACTTATAGCATTGTTAAAAGTTAACCCTTCATTGTATTCATCAATAAGCTCAACAGGACAACTCTGTGCACATAAACCACATCCTGTGCATTTTTCCGGATCTATATACTGAGGATGTTTCCTTATAGTGGCAGAGAAGTTTCCGGCTTCTCCTTCAAGTTTTTCCAGCTCTGCCCAGGTTATAAGTTCAATATTCGGATTCCTCCCCACTTCAACAAGCTTGGGAGCCATGATACACATTGAACAATCATTAGTGGGAAAGGTCTTATCCAGTTG
>JAGMEZ010000291.1 GCA_023127905.1 Caldifarciminota bacterium | reverse complement strand
ATCTGCAGAAAGATGTTAAGATGGCTGGAGGATCTGATCTAATGAGCGATGTCTTGTCCTTTATGAAACCAGGGGCATTGCTGTTAACGGGTCTTGTGAATCCCCAATCTGTCAGAACCGCGGAGATAGCTGAGATTGTTGCGGTCTGTTATGTAAGATCCAAAAAGCCCTTACCAGAGACCGTTGAATTGGCAAAAGAGAAAGGAATACCACTATTCTCAACACATCTCACTATGTTTGAGGCATGTGGAAAATTGTATCAAAATGCTTTACCCGGAAGAATAGAGTATAAAGGGGATTAAATGGCAGTTGACAAGAGGTTTACTCGGGCTCAAGAGCTTGTGTATGAGTTGAAGGTGTGTGATGTGATGACCCGGGAAGTTATAACTGTTCGTCCTGAAAACCGCATGAGTGAGTTTAGGGAGATATTAAAGGATAATTTTATCTCCGGAGCACCGGTGGTAAATGATCACCATCATCTGTTGGGTATTGTGAGTATTGAGGATTTCATCAATTGGTTGAATAGCGGAGAGGGCAATATAAAAATAGAAGAGAGGATGTCGAGAGATGTAAAAACAGTCTATGCGGACGAGCCCCTTATTCAAGCTGTGAGTCAATTTAAAAAGTTCGGTTTTGGACGATTCCCCGTGATTGAGCGCGAGACAAGAAATCTGGTCGGAATGCTTACAAAAGGCGATATTATAAAGGGAATACTCAAGCAGATGGAGATAGATTATCACGAAGAAGAGATACATCGTTATCGTGCAAGCCATATATTTGAGGACATCATTGCTGACAATGCGACATTGACCTTGCAGTATACTATAGACGGAGGAGATTTCAAAAATGCGGGGAAGAGTTCGAGTGATCTGAAAAAGACCTTAAGCCGTTTGAATGTCCATCCCAAATTAATACGGAGGGTAGTAATCGCAACTTATGAAGCGGAGATGAACATTGTGATATACACTAAGAAGGGAGAGATAATCGCAGAAGTGACTCCAGAGTTTATTAGAATTGAAGCAAGGGATACTGGACCTGGTATTCCAGATATTGAGAAAGCGATGCAATCAGGATATTCGACTGCCCCGGATTGGGTTAGAGAGATGGGTTTTGGTGCAGGGATTGGGTTAATAAACATTAAGAAATGTAGTGATGAGATGGATATCAAATCACAGGTCGGGAAAGGGACACATCTTACATTTACTATAAAAATGGAGAATGTATGATACTACGAGAGATTATTGAGGAATTGGACCTCGAGGTTAAGTCCGCATCTGGTAAACTCGACAATGAGGTAATGGGTGGATATGTTAGTGATCTTTTAAGTGATGTTATTGCCAACAGTGAAGAAGGCGACATCTGGGTTACGCTTCAGATCCACCAAAATATTATTGCAGTTGCCACTTTGAAAGGTTTATCCGGAATTGTGCTTGTTAACGGAAGATACCCGAATGAGGAGACAATTCAGAAGGCAGAGATAGAAGGCATCCCGATAATGGTGAGTAAATTACCTGCTTTTGAGGTTGTTGGCAGATTGCATAATCTTGGTATTCTCGGGGCAGCTGATGCTGGAGGAGTTTAAGGGAGACCTGCATATTCATACATGTCTCTCTCCCTGTGGGGATCTTAGTATGTTGCCCACTCTGATAATCATGAAGGCGAAAGAGAGAAATATAGATATGATTGGAATCTGCGACCATAATTCAACGGAGAATGTTCAAGCTGTGAAAAAGGCTGGGGAAATGGAAGGAGTCACAGTCATCGGTGGAATTGAAATAACCTCACAAGAGGAAGTGCATATTTTGGCTCTGTTCGATAGTGATGCAGAATTGCAACGCATTCAGAATATCGTAAATGAACATCTACCTGGCGTAAATGATGAAGATGCTTTTGGAGAACAGTTGATTGTTGATGAAAAGGATGAGATTATAGGATATAATAAGAAATTGTTAATTGGCGCCACAACGCTTGTTCTCGAGCAGGTTGTTGATATTATCCACGAGTTGGGTGGTATAGCGATTGCATCCCATGTTGACCGCGAGGGTTTTAGTGTCATCGGACAATTAGGTTTTATCCCAGAAGGATTCGATGTTGATGGATTAGAGATATCACCACGTAATTCTATAGAAGACGTACGGGTAAAGTTTCCTCAGGTGAACGATTATCCGTTAGTTAGTTTTTCTGATGCCCACTATTTGGAAGATATTGGGAAGAGGGCAACTTCCTTTTTCATAGAAAAGCCGAGTGTTGAGGAATTGAATAAGGCATTTCGAGATTCGGAAGGAAGGAAAATTCTGGGTATTTAAAATGGAAGACCTTTCCTTACATATCTTAGATATCGTTGAGAACTCAGTAACTGCGGGAGCTAATAAGGTGAGCATAACCGTATGTGAAAACAAAGAACATGATCTTTTGTCTATCGAAATTGTGGATGATGGTAAAGGCATGTCAGAAGTTACATTACAGAAGGCAACAGATCCTTTCTTTACCCAAAAGACAACCCGGAGTGTAGGTCTTGGTCTTTCCCTTTTACAGCAGGCTGCAAAGAGGGCAAATGGTAAATTTTCTATTGAATCAAAAAAAGGAGAGGGTACTACTGTGAAAGCGAGTTTTCAATATAGCCATGTCGATCGTCAGCCATTGGGTGATATTGCCGAGACTATCGAGACCCTGGTCATAGGTAATCCTTCCGTTGATTTTCGCTATGAGCATAGAGAAAATGGGCTTCTGTCGGTCTTTGATACAGAAGAAATAAGGGAACAGCTTGCAGGTGCACCAATTAGTTCTTCAAAAGGAATTAGAATTATCAGGGAGATTATAGGAAAGATAAGGATGAATTTGACAGGTACGGATTCAAGATGAACAAAAAAAATCGTTCGGTAACGCAAATAATCGTGGAAAAATGGGGTGCGCGCAAAGACTGCTTGATTGAAGTACTCCATGATCTTCAGGAAGAACATAACTATCTGCCGAGAGAGGTCCTAACTGAGGTATCTGAAGAACTTGATGTACCCTTAGCCAGAGTCTTCGAGATCGCTACCTTTTACAAAGGTTTCAGTTTGACGCCACGAGGTAGATTTTGGATTGGAGTCTGCATGGGAACAGCCTGTCATGTTCAAGGTGCGGATATTATACTTGAGGCGTTTGAGAGGGAATTGGGAATTAAGGTTGGCGAGATGGATGAAAACATGGATTTTAGTTTAGACGTCGTCCGGTGTGTTGGGTGTTGTGGATTGG
>JAGMEZ010000290.1 GCA_023127905.1 Caldifarciminota bacterium | reverse complement strand
GATACAGGTGTAAACTATAACCATGTAGACCTTGCTGACCATCTATGGGATGGAGGGACCTCATATCCCAATCACGGATGGGATTTTGACAACAATGATAATAACCCAATGGATGATCATGGTCATGGTACCCATACTGCAGGCACTGTCGCTGGTGACGGAACCGCTGGAACAGAGACAGGTGTTGCCCCCGATGCGCAGATTATGATCCTAAAGGCACTTGGGGGTTTAACTATTTTCCAGAACGCAGTTAATTTTGCACTCAACCATGATGCTGATGTCATGACTATGTCAGCAGGATGGGATAGTGCCAATGCAGGAGCAAGCTGGAATTATCTGAGCACACAGGATCGATATGTGCTTAACAACTGTTTGACTGCAGGTGTTGTCTTCGTAACATCAGCAGGGAATGGTGATAATATGGGCGGTCACTATTCAATCCCTTACGACATAGGTATACCTGCTAATATTCCTGCCCCCTGGTATGGTAGTTCTGGACACAGTTCCTGCATGGCAGTTGGTTCAACTAATCAGAATAATTCAGTATCTTCATTCTCGAGCCGCGGAGCAACACAGTGGTTCTTCAGCCCCTGGTATGAATATTCATACCCACCAGGTTTGATAAAACCCGATGTTGCAGCTCCGGGAGGAAGTCCTGGTATAACTTCACTTCGTTATAACAACAATACGGGATATGTCGGAGGATATGCCTGGCAGGGAACATCAATGTCATGTCCACATGTTACTGGAACAATTGCTCTTATGCTTTCGAAAGACCCGAGCCTTACACCGGAGGAGTTAGATAGCATTATCGAGGAAACCTGTCTTGACCTTGGGACCGCTGGAAAGGACAATTATTATGGTGCTGGTTTAATAAATGCTCTTGATGCTGTAAATGCAGCAGTTGTTGTAGAGGAAGAACCTGATATAAAGACAGTACCTGTTGCTTACTCTATTAGATGTTATCCAAACCCGTCGAGAAACGCAGCTTCGGTAAGATTCTCACTTCCTCGGAAAGGACATATTTCCCTGGATGTATATAATGTAACAGGAAGAAAGGTTTCAACGATTGTCAACGGTGAATTTAACAGCGGTACCCACAGCATCGTCTGGAACAGGAAAGATAACAAAGGTGTGAAAGTTCCTCAGGGAATATACTTTATTCGATTAAAAGCAGAAGGAATGGAAGCACAGGG
>JAGMEZ010000029.1 GCA_023127905.1 Caldifarciminota bacterium | reverse complement strand
ATATATAAATATTTATTTTATGTTTTTGAATATTATTGAATACAGATTCGATGTTTTTAATAGCAGATTTCTGGAAATCGGAAACAATGAAGATTTCTTTTGTAAATCCATCTTTTTTGAGGAGTTTCTTTTCCGCTGCTTCAAGGGGTGGTTGTATATCTGTAGCTCTATAGGTTAGTCTTAATTGATTAAGAAAAGAGGAGAGTTCACTATAATCAGCTATCTCGTTTTCCTCTTCAATCCTATCGCTGAATGCAATGAGGGTTACTCTGTTTCCTTTACCCGATGTTGTGAAAATCCTCTTCACCTCATTTTTTGCTTTTTCAAAAACTCCTTCAGTACCCATGCTCATTGAAATATCTATGAGTATGGCAATGTCTTTTGGTGCCTCTTTTCCGAGATAAGGAACTGGAGACAAAATAATAGGATGCGAGAAGGCAATTACAATGAATAAGAGAAAACAGATTCTTAGAAGAAGTAGGATTAAATCCTTTATTCGTATCCAGACCGAACTACTTTTCTTTATCTCTTTGAGTAAGAACAGGGACGAAAATGGGCGTTCCCGTATCCTTCGTCTGCCAATAAGATGAAGAATAAGAGGAATCGAGGCAAGAAAGAGACCAAAAAGGTAAAGAGGGTTCAGTATATGGAACATTTTACTTCATTTTTTTTCGCTTTGAAAGATAGGAAAGGAGCGCTTTATCATATGGAGTATCTGTTCTTAAGAACTGATAATCGATAGATGCATTCCTGAATTCCCGTTTGTAAGAGTTTATAAGGTTTTCTATCTTTCCACGATAGTCTTTTCGAATACTTTTTGGATCAATGGTAATCCTTTCTCTGGTTTCCATATCGCGAAGAAGCATGTCCCCTTTGAATGGAAAAAGTATCTCAGCTTCATCGAGTGTATGAAAGACGAGCACCTCATTTTTCTTGTGCCTGAATATTTTTAATGATTTGATAACGCTTTCATAGTCATCAAACAGATCAGAGAAGACTATAATTAATCCCCTTCTCTTTATCTTCTCGGCAAGTTCTAAGAGAACGTTTGAAAGTGACGTTTCTCCACCCGGTTTTAATTTATCAAGTTCTTTTAAGAGAATATTGAGGTGGTTTTTTCGTGAACTTGGCGCAATATATGAATCTAATTGTTTTGAAAACAGAAGAAGACCAACAGCGTCCTTCTGTCTTAAAAGGAGAAATGAGAGGGCTGAAGCGAGATATTTTACATATTCAAGTTTTGAAATCCCATTTGAACTGAATCCCATAGAACCGCTTCTGTCGATGATGAGGTAAGCCTTAAGGTTTGTTTCTTCTTCAAAAACCTTTACGTAATATCTATCAGTTTTTCCGAAAACTTTCCAATCTACGTAACGAAGCGCATCACCAGGTCTATACTCCCTATGTTCGGCAAACTCAACAGAAAATCCATGATAGGGGCTTCTATGAAGGCCAACCAGGAAGCCTTCAACAACCATTCTTGCGATAAGGTCAAGTCCCTTCAGCTGAGAGATTACCTTTGGGTCGAGATATCTTAAGTAACTACCATCTATTCTTCGCATATTCTTCCTGTTGGTTAAAATAATTAAACGTTTCCAACCAGATGATTCACTTACAAAGTAGCAAGTAAATATATCAGAAAAAACCCTTCCAGTAAAGCCTTTTTTATCAAATGGTGCCACAACAGTTTTTGCTTGACATGGGGTGGATTTTTAGATATTATATTGGCAGAATGATAATAGGTTTATAATTTAATTATACTTAAATCAAAAAAGGAGATTCTACAATGAAACATAAGTTTTTAATTTTCTCTGTAGTTCTTTTACTTTTTCTTAGTTGTGGAAAAAATCTTCAGCAAACTCCCAGATCTACTATAGAAGCTTTTATTGAAAACGTCGTAAGATTGAATGAAAAATCACCAACGACAATTGAACAAGCAAAGAAACTTTTAAGGTCTCTTTTTTCAACTGAAAAAGCGTACGAATCATTTACGACAACATTCAGGAATTTTGAAATTAAAAGTTATTCAATTGGTGAACCAGAGATCGGCGACTCCTTTGCAAATGTTCTTGTGAAGATGGAAACAAAGGGTCTCATTGGAACGAAGGAGGAAGAGAAAGAATATACCTTTAGCCTTGAAAAAAAGAATGTAAAGTGGTATATCAAAGACATTGCCGGTGTTCTTAAGAAATTCGAGAAGGAACAGAAGGAGTCTGAAGGCAATGAAGAAGGTAATACATAACGAATCTCAGGAGTACCATTGTTAGGTTTTATAAAATATTTTCTAATCTTTATTGGTGTATTAGCAGGTGCTATTCTTTTTTACTTGGCAGCGACAGGTTTCTGGAAAGGACTTATTAAGCTCAGAAAAGAGAGGCTTTATGAGATACTTGGCGTACTTCTTTTCCTGATTTTTATTTTCCTCCAAATAAGTCTTTTTACCTTTAGAACAGGTGACATAGAGAATCTCGCAACGGGACGGGTCTGTAATTTTGGTGGAATTGCAGGAGCCTTTATTTCTAACTGGTCCTTTAGATATATCGGTATCCCTATATTTCTTCTTACAATTCTCCTGCCTTTATGGGGTATTTTCCTTTTAACTCATAAAAAGATAGATAGAATTCTAAGACCATCAGCACTGATTATTATCATTGCATACTGGTTTAATATTCTATGGGCTCTTCCACCATTTAGTAACCTCATTAAAAAACAATTATCTGTAAGTGGGCTTATCGGAAAGGCAAGCAGCAATTTCCTGACAAAATTTACTGGGACAGTTGGTGCATATCTGATCCTTTTTGTTTTCCTGATTTTTTTATTGTTAACTCTTACAGATGTCTCCTTCTCGCTCATAGTAAAGGGATTTAGAAAAGTAATGACGGGAAGGAAGAGGAAAATTCCAAAGGAGAGGAAAAAGAAGGAAGAAGTCCGCGTTGGAGAAGATAAAAAAGAGACGGTTGGAATATTTGATGAGATAGTTAAGGAGCCTGTAAGAAAAGAAACAAAGGTCACTATACGTTCAAGTGAAGGGATAATGAAGATAGAGATTGATGATGCTTTTAAGCAAGATTTCCTAACTTTTTTAAATAATCCCCAATCATCAGAGTTAGAGATTAGCGAATCGGAATTGAAAGAGAATGCAGGGAAGCTTGTTGAGAAATTAGAGGATTTTGGCGTGTCCGGGAATGTTACATCAATAGGGACTGGACCTGTTATTACACGGTACGAATTTGAACCTGGTCCCGGCATTAAGGTTTCCAGGATATCCAGTCTCGCTAATGATCTTGCTCTTGCAATGAAAGCACCAAAGATTCGTGTAGTTGCCCCTATACCAGGGAAGGGAACCGTTGGAATTGAGGTGCCCAATAAGAAAAGACAGAATGTTTTGATTAAAGAACTCCTTATGAGTGAAGATTTCAATAAATCACCTTCCCATCTTACAATTGGTCTTGGTAAGGATATTGCAGGTGATACAGTACTTGCGAATATTGCAAGGATGCCCCATCTTCTTATTGCAGGTGCAACCGGGTCTGGAAAAAGTGTTTGTATAAATTCTATAATTGCCAGTATCCTCTTCAGAGCAAAACCCACAGATGTTAGATTTATTATGATAGACCCTAAGCGGCTTGAGCTACCAGTTTACAATGGAATTCCCCATTTAATATTTCCTGTTCTGACGGAATCAAAGGAATCTATCCTTATTCTTAAGCAGATATTGGAATGGATGGAAATCCGATACAGGGAATTTGCCAAGGTGGGCGTCAGAGACATCGAAGGCTACAATGAGAAGATAGAAGAGAGAAAGCCATACATACTTGTGATTGTCGATGAACTTGCCGACCTTATGATTCAGGCATCTGGAGAGATAGAGTCAACATTAACAAGGCTTGCACAGATGTCGAGGGCAGTGGGTATTCATCTAATACTTGCAACCCAGAGACCGAGTGTTGATGTGATTACAGGTCTTATCAAAGCAAATTTCCCAGCAAGAATTGCGTTTCAGGTTGCTTCGATGACAGATTCAAGAACTATACTTGATATGATAGGTGCAGAAAAACTTCTTGGAAGAGGTGATATGCTCTTTCTACCTCCGGGGAAGGGAATACCGGTGAGGTTGCATGGGGCATATATTTCAACAGATGAGGCAAAGAGTATAGCTAATCTGTGGGCAGAACTTCATCTTAAGAACTTACTCAAAAATGAGATTGAACATTCAATTGAAATTTCCCGTGAGGTGATAAAAAGTAATATAGTAGAAGCAATTGTAAATAGTGATCAAATCCCCGGTTCGGAAGAAAGAATTATTAGATTTTCGGAGAAGATGGCAGAGAAGTATAATATAGAGGTTGAGAAACTTGCAACACTCTTTCATAATCTTGAGTATTATCCACCATTAGAGGAACAGTGTAAATTTAAAATTGAAAGATCAGGAGAACATGGAGTATTCTCCGGGGAGACTCCGGAAGAAGATCTTGATGAGTACTTTGATGAAGCTCGTGAAATAGTTATCCGGCATCAGCAGGCATCTGTTTCATTGCTTCAGAGGAAGTTGAAGGTAGGATACGCAAGAGCAGGAAGGCTTATTGACCAACTTGAGAGGGCTGGGATTGTTGGACCATTTGAAGGAAGCAAACCACGAAAAGTACTTATTGGAAGGCAGAGGACAGAGAAAGATAGTAGGGAGTAAGAAGTAGGTAGTAGGGAGAAGAAATAAGAACAGTATACTATTAAGTTACAAGTAGCAAGTTGCAAGTAACAAGTAAAAGGATAAAGGATAAAGTAACAAGATGAGTAGCGTTGGGGCTTGTCCCCAACAAAGACATAATCGGAGAAACGGGGAACTAATAGTATGGAGTAAGCAGTGGGGAGTAGGCAGAAGGCAGGAAGCTTGAGAAACGGAGAATGGGAGTTATTTTAGTTTTTTCTTGACAAATGGTTTTTTTTGATGTATATAGAATGAAAATTCAAGGAGGATGTTAGATGCCAATTTTACGGTCATCAAAGAAAAGATTAAGGCAAAATAAAAAGAGAAGATTAAGAAATAAGTCAGTAAAAAGTTATCTCAAAACAATAACCAAAAAGGTAAAGAACGCCAAAGAGAAAAGCGAAGCAACAAGCTTACTGAATGAGGCTTATAAAGCATACGATATGGCTGTGTCTAAAGGAGTAATTCACAAAAATAATGCCGCACGGCATAAGTCTCGATTGACAAAAATAATAAATACGAAATTTAAACCTACCGAAGAGGTATCCGAGGTAACACCTCAGCCTGAGGTAAATTCGTAAATCAGAACTTTCTTAAAACTGTAAGGAAAAGAGAAACCCGTCTTCATGTATCAATCACCCTTCCCAAGGTAGTGTTTTTGCCAGATGTCTTCGGTTAGTTTCGAAAAATCCTCGTCGTATTTGATCAAACCCTTATAGTAATCTTTATCTTTGAGCGCTTGGTTCGAGGGTGCATCTATCCCCTTTGCTCCACAATTATCTATAACTTCACGGAACTTCTTGTGATGATCTCTTATAAAACAGGGCATGATCCAGTTTTGATGCTTTTCTGGCGGTTGTTCATAAGCATACTCATCCTGCCATTTCCTTATTTCTGAGAAAAATTTTGAGTGAAGTGCGTCATTCAGGTTTCCACCATTTTTATATATATCGTAAATATTATGTGTTGTATAGGGAACAAAAACGCAGGGTGTAACATTTCCACTCCATTCAATATAGAAATACCCACCACCTCTTCCAGCAGATATACAACCATCAGATGATGTTGCACTATTCCAGAAGTCTGCAATAAAAATATTTCTTTCCCTGACAAGATACCATTCTTTTTTGAATAGTTCAAGTCTCTGTTCTGGAGTAGGCATCAGGTTAAGAGTATATCCTCTTCCTATTGGCATATACTGAAACATCCATGCATAGAGAGCCTTTTGCTTTTCAAAGTAGAAGTCAAAGAACTCCTCACTTAGAGGAATATCTATATTATCTCTCAATACAGTAAATGAAATGCCGAAAGGAACACCTTCCTCTCTTAAATACTCCATTGCAGCAAGAATTTTTTCAAAGACACCCTTACCTCTTCTTTCATCAGTCTCTTTCTTGAATCCTTCGATTGAGATAGCCGGTGTAACATTTCCAAGTTCAGCAAATATCCTTGCCATTTTTTTATTAATAAATGTACCATTTGTATACATAAGAAAGTAGCAATCACTGTTCTCTTTGTATATATCAAGGATGCTCTTACCTTTGCTTTTATACATGAGTGGTTCGCCTCCTGATATGACAAAGAAACGAGAACCCCAGAGGTCTTTTGCATCTTGTATTATCCTTGAGAAGATATCGTAATCGAGTTTTTCGTGGAATTGTGTTCCTGAGTCCGCATAACACCCCTTACATCTGAGATTACACGCCTTTCCTGGGCTAATTGTGAGAAAGATGGGGGGTTTAAAACCATACTTCTTTATGAACTCCTGCCTTGCATAAAAGCCACCGAAGAAAACATTCCCGAGAAAGATGGATAGAAGACCTTCTGTGGCTTCCCTTGAGAGATGACCCTCTGTGAGTGCTTTATCAATCCTTCTTAAAAGGGCTCTACCCATATAGTATTTATCCTCCTGGACCTTGACGGGTCTATTGTACGGGTTGGCTTTGATAAGATCTTCGTACATTCGTTTTTCTATATTTCTGAGTAAAAACTTCCGTACAGTTTTGTTCCTTACTGCCACTCGCGTAAGGTTCAAAAGTGTTTTTACAGACATTTTTTTACTTACATTTGATACTGTTGTTGCTACAGACATTTTTATCTCCATTTTTTTTATAAAAACCCGAACGGTTGTTCGGAAGGTAAGATAAATATAATTGTACAATTTAAGATTGTCAAGAAATATTTTAAAGAAAAATTCAGGAGAGAAAATTTTGTAGCGCCGAGGTTTATCCTCGGCAAAATTCTTAAATTAGGGACAGGTCCCTATGGACATATATCGTTCCAGGGGGACCTGTCCCTTTAAAGAAAAAAGGCGGAGGGAATCCTCCACCTTTTTTTCATATAAGAATTTTAGAAAATCCTTAAATTTTTGATCTTTTGAAATTCATATTCAAACGTTGCTTCTGTACCGCTGATAACGCTTACACAATGGATTTTAGCAAAGTAATCTCCATCAAGCGCCATTGCATAATACACTCCAGTCTCTGCTTGCACTGCATTTAAGTATGAGCTATGACCAGTTTCTGGGGCTTCGAAGAAATCGGATGTTGAAAAACTAGCAATGCCAGTTGTTTTGGATCCATAATATGGTTCATTGTTTCCGCTGCAAAAATGAAACCAAGTAGCAAAGTAGTCATTCAAGTAGAAATCAACAACACCCTTATTCCCATCTATGCAATTGTATACGGTTCCTGCACCGGTTCCAGTGTTCCACCCGAAACCGCTTGGGTCGGCAGAAGTCCAGACATAAATGGTCGGATTTGAAGTGCTAGTGAATGGTGCACTGCTGGCGGTTGAGGGGTTACCTCTTTCTCCGCCATCTACTGCATAGACCGTGTAAGTACCGGTTGATGCTGGTGTATCATCTGTATATGAATTCTCGTCATATTCTAATAGAATTGTGTCTCCATCAGGTGTGATTACGTCGTATCCCTCAATATCTGATATTTCATTCCAGGTGAGAATTATACCATCACCTTCGGTATCTGCCGTAATCGTTAAGCCAGTTATGTTTGGTACTTCTCCCTCTTCCGGGTTTGGACAACCAACAAACAGAAAAAGCGCAGGAATTAAGAGTACAAGGGGAAGCCATTTTATTTTTTTAATCATTTTACCCTCCATTCTCGAAATAATAATACTACTTGATTGGTTTTATAACACCACCAGGTTTCTTAACAGTTTTAGGTTTCGGTTTAGTCTTGTGGTACTTTTCCATATGTTTGTCGAACTCATCTGCAAGGGTATTAAAGCTATCGGTCAGTTCATCGAGCTGCATTTGAATATCATCGAGCTGTGTTGCAATCTCATCCATCTTCTCTACTGCTTCACCCAGTTTCTCTAAAGCTTCTGTTCCGCCAGGAATCGGACATCCATTGAATCCGATAAGAAGCATTAAAGCAGCAGCTATTGCAAAAAATCTTTTCATTTGAGCCTCCTTTTTTTCATTCATTAATTTCATTTTTTATTTTTTTTATCACCTCCCCTTTGTTATAATAAGTTTTTATATTATATAAAAATCATTAACCCTTGTCAAGCCTTTTTTTGATTTTTTCGGATAAGTTAAAATCCTCTATTATTTATTCCTTCTAAATTTCACCTCTCGATTTGAAGGCTTTGGAAAGGGTTATGCTGTCCGTATAGTCGATATTACTACCCATTGGTACACCTGTAGCAATCCTTGTAATTTTAACATTGTTTGATTTCAATATCTTTGCAATGTACAGTGCTGTCGCTTCTCCTTCTGTATCGGGATTGGTTGCAATTATTATCTCCTGGATTTTCTCATTTTTTACTCTCTCAATCAGTTCTTTAAGCCTGAGATTGTCGGGTCCAATACCGTCAAGTGGAGAGAGCGCACCCCCAAGGATATGGTATACTCCGTTATAGAAATCAGCCTTTTCAAGCGAATAAAGGTCCATTGGTTCTTCTACAACACATAGCGTTGTCTTATCCCTTGATATATCAGTGCATACTTCACAGATATCTTCCTCGGTTATATTACCACAAATAGAGCAAAATTTAACACCTTCCTTTGCTTCTTTAATAGCCCGTGCAAGCTCAAGAACCCCTTCTTTGGGTTCTTTAAGAATGTAAAAAGCAAGCCTTAAAGCTGTTTTTCTTCCGATACCAGGTAATTTTCTTAAAGATTCGACAAGTTTTTCGTGTTTCTGTGAAAGGTATTTCATTCAGTCTCTCCGATACTCCGATACATCTTTTCTCCAATTCTATGGCTACATCGGGATATTAATATCTCCTAACCCGGGGATGTTTAATCCACCTGTTACTTTTTTCATTTCGTTTTTTGCTAACTCTTCAGCTTTTTTCTTTGCTTCATTAACTGCAGCGAGAATCAAATCTTCGAGCATTTCAACATCATCAGGATTTACTACTTCAGGTTCAATCTTTATGGATAGAATTTCCTGTTGTCCGTTCGCAGTTACCGTTACCATTCCACCTCCGGACGAAGCTTCGACAGTTTTATCTTTCAGCTCATCCTGTATTTTTTTCATCTTTTTTTGAAATTCCTGTGCTTGTTTCATCAAGTTTTGAAAATTCATTTTCTTCTACCTTTCATTAACAATTTTCGCATTAAGAATCTCCTGTACTTTTTTTACCATCTCGTTGTCTTTTAGAGATCCCTTTTTAGTTTTTACAGGCTTCTTTTTCTCTTCATTTTTTGTCTTTGTTTCCACAAATTTCACTTTTATTTTTTCACCTTTTGTTCTGGAGATGATATCTTCGATGAGCTTTTTTCCACCTTTTTGTTCAAGTTCATCTTTTATAAAACCGTTTGGATTTTCGATCTGTATGGTTAACAGCCCGTTTTCGAGGGAAAGAGGAAGGAGA
>JAGMEZ010000289.1 GCA_023127905.1 Caldifarciminota bacterium | reverse complement strand
GACTATTACGGTCATCTATATACCTATTCATGGACCGGTTCAATCTATCAGCAGAAGTGGTCCTATTATATTCCACCCACGGCTGGATTTTATAACTGGGTTGGTTCAGTAGATGTCTCTCATTATGGCAAAACGATTGTTATTGGTTCTCTGGAAACGATTCCCACAGGCGATGCTGGTAGGGTTGCGATGTTTGATAGTTCAAGCGGGACACCTTTATGGGAGTATACAGAATGCGGTCATTATGTCCCTTCTGTAGCAATAACCCCAGATGGAGAGGTTGCGATAGCTGGTTCTTGGGGTGATACACTAAATCTTTACGATGATATACTTCTTTTTGAACATGATTCCGGAAATCCGATATTTTCTTATGGTTCGCCCGGTTCAATCTACTCCGTTGACATTGCGGATGATGGCGAACACGCCGCAGCAGGTGGCAAAGCAGTTCATGCCACGCAGTGGGGTAACGGTGGTTATGTATATGCGATTGAGACCGGTCATACAGGATTAGAAGAGGGTCAGATTATTAGACCCAAGACTCCGAGGTTTGAGGTCTACCCCAATCCATTCAGGGAAAAGGTAGAAATAAAATTTGGGATACATTCCTTCGATAATACTCAGGACAGGGATGTAGGATGTAAGATGGAAGATATTTCGTTGCTGATATTTGATGTCACGGGGAGGAAGGTGAGGGAGATTTCACTTTTATCTTTTAACTTTTCACTTACCACTACAGTGGTCTGGGATGGAAGGGATGATTTTGGGAAGGTACTTCCCTCAGGCATCTACTACTGCAGATTGTCTCAGGGGAATCGCACAGAGACAAAAAAGATTCTATTTGTGAAATAATTTCTTTTAAAGGTAGGGTATCATTTTGAGATAATCCTGTTTTTCAGGACGGCCGAAGGTAGGCGCAGGCTCTTGTCCTGAGCGAAGTCGAAGGGTTAGCCTGCGAATATAACTCTTTGGATAACAGTAGCTTGCGTAACCTAAAGGTTGCGGCTACCTTTGGTTTTACTCCGTCTCACTGTCGTTCCTCCCACTTCCATCCTCCATCGTATGGTCTTTAATCTAAATTAAACTTTTTCCTTTTAACTTTTAACTTGTAGTTTATCCTACATCCTTACTCTTCCATTAACGGAACTATTCTTTCTGCTTGTTTTAGCAACCTCTCTGCTTCTTCGGTTCTTCCTCTTTTCTTTAGTTCCTTTGTGAAGGAGAGGATTTCTGTTTCATAACCGAAGAGTATCTCGAGTCTCTTATCATCAGACCAATCGTCGTACATCTTTTTAAATGGTTCTCCTCGAAACAACTTGAATGCCTGGTGGAATTCCCTTTTAGCAAAACCCCATTCACCTGCTCGCTCTAATGCCTTTGCTTGAGCAATTGATTCCTGATATTCATTATAATCAGTTATAAAATGTATTCCTTTATTTATCAAAACGGAATTGTCCTTTTTAGATGATACTTCAAGTAGATGAGAAGGTATTTTAAGCACTTTTTTAATTCTGAAAAGTAGATAGGATAAATTTCTCGATGGTCTTTTGCTGTTTTTCCAAAAATTACAATAGAGGTCTTTTAGCGAAATCTCTTTTCCTGGTTCTCCTGCCCTGAATGCGAGATGGATTAAAAAAGCAGTATCCTTTGGCTGCAATTTAACCCCCAAATACTTCTGGTTTTTGTAAATGATTAAATTTCCTAATAATTTGGTATTATAAACTGGAATCTCTTTATTGAAAATAGGCAATTTGATAACTTTCTTTGGGAGTCCTGTGTATCTTCCTTTTTTAATAATATTGGATATCACTTCTGGGAAGAAAAAGATATATCTATGAAAATAAGTCATGATACTCTTTTTCTCTGCATATCTTAATGCCTTCCAATAGTCACCTTTCCTCAGGAGAAATGCAAGTTTTTCT
>JAGMEZ010000288.1 GCA_023127905.1 Caldifarciminota bacterium | reverse complement strand
TTTTCAGGGATTGATTATGGCGGCAGTGCAAGTTCACCCCAAAACTACCCCAATGCAAAACATATTACCAATGTTATGGTGGGCAGTTATAATTTTCCTGTTATAATATGGAAAACAGGAAGTTCCTGGGGTGGTGCATCCCTGTTCTCTTACTGGGATGATATGTTTCAAATTTGGTCTTATCCAGACAGTTTTACTTCCAGTGGGGGAGAGGATACAGGAAGTGGAAATGTCTGGTCAGACAGTAAAGGTAATCTCCATTTTGCCTGGCACCAGGCTGGAAATCCTGATGGATATGAGATATTCTACACGAGAGCTCTCCTTGATACATCAACAGGTATGATTCTATTCAATGTAGTGAGACCTGGAATTATGGTTTCTGAGACTAATGGCATTTCAGAAACATATCCAGTTATGTGTCTGAACGGTGACAATCCCTATATTGTATGGAGTCAGGGGAATGTATTATTCTGGAACCATTCTACAAATGGCGGAATAACCTGGGTTGGAGCAGATACTGCTTTTTATGATACAATGTTAGTGGCTGGACAACTATTTTGCATTGCACCTGACCCTACCTCGGGTGATGTATGGGTTGCGACAAGTTATGATGCAAATGGAGATTCTGCTATGGATATTGTTACATTCCATTATATATCATCAGGTGGAATATGGGAGAAAGAAGTCGCTGCTGTAACACCAGATAGCGTTTCGTACGCATTTCCTGCTATCTCGGTCGATTACACTGGAATACCAGGAATTGTGTTCCAGAAAAATTTTGGCTCTTATCCTTCTGTTGGACCTGTTGGATTGTTAATGTTTACAAGAAAGATTAGCGGAAACTGGATACCTCCAGAGACCTTAAGGTTTTCTCCAGACGCTCAGACTGACGAGACAACGGGATGGCCATCTGTTGGAATTACAGAAACCAATGAGATATACGTTGCTTTTACCCAGGATTCAAGTTCTTTTGGTTTTCAAGTTTTTTATTCAAAGGTTGTTCCTGAGAGTGGGATATATGATACACCACGAAGGATTGTCTCTAAGGATTACAGTAATAGTTTAGTAGGTGGTATATTTCCTCATATGACATACAATTTTCCTGTTACAGGTCCATATGCTGGTCCCGGAATAAGTTGGTGTGTATTGGAAAATGGAATGCCTCCAGCCAACTGTTATTACAAGCATATGCCACTAATTCCAACAGGTGTTGAAGAGGGAAATGAAACAGTAAAACCATTATTGACCTTCATTGAGATATCCCCAAATCCATTCACTAACAAGGTAGAAATAAAATTTCAGATGACAGAAGACAGAAGACAGAATTCAGAAAACAGAAACAATGAATCTGACATCTCTTTATTGATTTATGATGTCACGGGGAGGAA
The DNA here is from genome assembly GCA_023127905.1 of Caldifarciminota bacterium. Taxonomy (GTDB): domain Bacteria; phylum Hydrothermota; class E44-bin80; order E44-bin80; family E44-bin80; genus JAGMEZ01. Next base: position 903 of record JAGMEZ010000288.1, on the reverse strand, counting down.
GGTGAGGGAATTTATCCTTTATCCTTCATCCTTTATCCTTCCAGCGAAGCTGGAATGGGATGGGAGAGATAACGCAGGCAAAAGAGTGAAGAGTGGAGTTTATTTTGTAAGACTTATAGTAGGGGAGAGGGTTATGATGAAAAAACTCATCATGCTTGAATAAATGTATCCGCAGGCTTTAGCCTCTATCCCCCCTTTGGGAAAGGGGGACATAAAAAAGAAGGAAAGTCTGAAATTAAGAAAATAGAAATTTGCACATATAGTAATTAAGTAATTTGGTAATTTAGTAATTTACACATAAAACTAAAAATGGAAATAAAAAGTAGTAGCGCCGAGGCTTGTCCTCGGCAAGGGTTGGGGACAAGCCCCAACGCTACTGGAGGGATATTTTTTAATAAAGGGGACAAAAAAAGAAAGAAGGAGTTATGAAAAAGATATGTTTAGTTTTGGTGATTGTTTTATTTCTAATTCTCTTTATAGAGGTAAAGATAATGGCGCAGGGGATGGATAATCCACCACCAATAGATAGTCTATTTGTTGTTTTTTCTGGTATTGATTATGGTGGTGAGTTTAGCTCCCCTCAGAACTATCCTAATGCCAAACATATTACGAATGTTATGGTTGGCAGTTACTATTTCCCTATTGTAATCTGGGAAACAGGTTCTTCCTGGGGTCAACAGTCCCTTTTCTCTTACTGGGATGATATGTTTCAATTCTGGTCTTATCCAGACAGTTTTACATCAGCAGGTGGTTTTGATACTGGAAGGGGAAATGTATGGTCAGATAGTAAAGGTAATCTCCATTTTGCCTGGAACCAGGCTGGAAATCCTGATGGGTATGAAATATACTATACGCGAGCAGTTCTTGATACATCATCGGGTATGATTCTATTCAATGTAGTGA
>JAGMEZ010000287.1 GCA_023127905.1 Caldifarciminota bacterium | reverse complement strand
AATTTTCAACTTCGACAATTTTGATATTTCGACAATTTTGTATACCATACAATGTATCATTGAAATTAGTGCAATATATTAAATAATCAAGTATGTCTCTCTACAATATAGCACGCACCATGGATTACAAGGATTGTCACTGCGAGCGACCATAGGGATCAAAAGTTTAAAAGTTTACTCCTGTCCCTATTCTAATCACATTGGAGAACTAATTAAAAATAGCTATATGCGCATTTGAAAAAACCCCTCACCATATTTAAAACCAGAGGTTTCTCCAACAGTTTCTGCCATCTTTTTTATTCGTTGTTCCCAATTTGGAAGCTGTCCCAGCTGGCTCTTGTGAATTCTAATCGCCTTTATCTTCCTGTCTAAAGTTTTGCTAATATCATTAATAAAGGTAGGATTATCACTCGGTGTTAAGAGCAATTCATCTGCACGGTGAGGTTCAAGCCCAATTTCTCTCAAAAATGGATAGAAATGCCAGTCACGTGCTATCATAATTGCATCGATGACTATAAAGCCAGTTGCTCTGTGGTCAGGATGGAAATGGCGTCTCCATGGATCATGGGTAACAATAGTATGTGGCTTAAGCTTCCGAATTAATGCAGCAATCTCTAGTTTCAATGTATTCGCCAAACCGATATTACCGTCGGGATGGCGGAGAAATATGACTTTCTTCACCCCGAGATACTTTGCTGCTTCGTTCGCTTCCTTCTCTCTTGTTTCTGCGACGTTAAAAGGAGAAACATCTCTATCCCACGTACCCTTCTCACCGCAGGAAACAATAATATAATAGACTTCATCGCCCTGTTCTGTCCATTTCGCAATAGTGCCACCACAGGCGAGTTCAGGGTCATCAGGATGAGCCATGACAACTAATCTAATTTTCACTGATTTTTTCATATACCCTCAAATATTTCCAGGCAATCCCATTCCATTCAAAATTGAGCGCTTTTTTATGTCCAGTTTCACCAAGCCTATGTCGCAGCTCCTTGTTTTCGATGAGATAAGAGATTGCCTGTGCAAGATTTTGCTCATTCCTCTTTACCAGAATTCCTGCATCTGCTCCAACGGTTTCAGCCAGGCCCGTATCCTCAAAGCCAATCACAGGTCGTGCTGAAGCCATCGCTTCAAGAGCGACCAATCCAAAAGACTCATAGTATGATGGAACAACTAAAATTGATGCTTCCTTGTAGTATCTATTGAGTTTCTCATGTTTTACTGGTCCAAGAAAATTTACAGGAAGATTTTCAGCATATGATTTAATACTCTCAAGATTATT
>JAGMEZ010000286.1 GCA_023127905.1 Caldifarciminota bacterium | reverse complement strand
CTGGTTCTCTTACATAAGGTTCTAACTTCCTGAATTGATTCCAAATCCTTATCCATTATATTTCCCTTGAATTATTTTTCCCCTTTTTGTATAATTCTATCATTGGTCTTCTTTTTTTTCTTTCAACCTTGCATATACTGGAATGGTAATCTTTCTTTCTTTATTTATATTTGAGTAGAACCTAACGACACCGACAAATCTCCACTTAATTTCTGAAGGATCAAGGGTAACCTCTAAACTAACGGTGTCAACCTTGTGTGAGACTATTTTTGCTGTGAGCTTTGCAGGTTCTGTTGTAATGGAATCAATCCTTATGGTATCTACTAAAACTGAACTGATTATGACTGTATCGATAAGAATTCTATCTTTTTTAATTTCTCCGAAGTCGACATTCTTTGGTTCACAGTTCCAGGTTTTTTTAACTATTCCGACAATCGCTAACCGCGTTACTCTGTTTTCTTTATCGTTTGTTGTGACAAAGATCGATTTTGAAATCTTTCCTTGCCTTCCTTTCGAATAGAAGACTACTTTTATTGTTCCTCTCTCCCCTGGTTCTATTAATTTTTTCTTTAGTTCTGTTACAGCACAGCCACACGTTGATCGCACATCAATTATCTTTAGAGTAGTATCACCATCATTTTTGAAATGAAAGAAGCAGTCTACATTTTCGCCCTGTATAATTTCGCCAAAATTAAAGGTCTTTTTTTCAAAGACAATTTTTGGAGATGCGTTTGTGAATGAAATAAAAAAGAATAGGAAGAGGAGAGTGATTTCAGTATTTACCTTTAATGGTTTCTTAATCACTTTCACTCTATTTTCCAATTTAGCAATTTTTCCATTACATCCTCCGGTGAAATCAGGGAAAGGCAGTTGTAATACTGGCATTTATCCCTAATGCACCGTTTACAATAGGGAACTGGCGGTTCAAAAACAAGGGCATGAGAGAGTGGTCCCCATCTTTTTTTTCTGTTCACGCGAGAGGGAGGGAAAAAAGCAATTACGTTTGTATCTACTGCTGTTGCGATATGCATCGGACCTGTGCTATTGCCAATGAACAGTTGTGCTTGTGAAATAATTGTCATTAATTCACGCAGATTTGTTTTTCCTGCCATATTTACAACATTCCCGTTGCAACCCTCTCTAATTCGCTCTGCTTTTGAATATTCCTTTTTGGTTCCTGTGAGAAGGATTTGATACCCTGATTTTTTGCTTAGTAGATTAACAAGCCTTTTGAAATTTTCCTCTGGCCATTCAAGTGTTGAACCGCCTGAACCTGGGTGCACAACTATGAATTGTTTACTGTCAAATCCAATATTTTTCAGGAATGAAGTTGCTTTCTTGTCCTCCTCTCTGTCCACATAGAGTTTCGGTTTTCTAACAGGTTCAATGATCCCCAGCTTCCTTAATAACCCCAGATTATACTCCAGTTCATGCTTTTCTGAAGTATGTCTGTGTTCATATAGTCTTTTATTCATAAGAAAACTGTACCATCTAAAACC
>JAGMEZ010000285.1 GCA_023127905.1 Caldifarciminota bacterium | reverse complement strand
AATTTGACAACTAATTGAATAGGCGAAACAAAATGTTTCAAAGGTGGAAAATAAAGAGCTGTACAGGGGAAAACATAAAAGGAGTGTACGATGGATAGATATGAAATACCAATTCTTGAATATTTACATGAGGCATATCTGGATGAAGGCCTATTTCCAGCAAATGTAGGTGGATGGATAAAAACTTACAGAGTTGCCGATGATCTAAATATTCCGCAAAAAGAGGTTAATAAATGTTGTGACTTGTTGTTTGAAAAGAAACTAATTATTGCAGACTCAAAGCATCCCAATTTTCAAACTTCCCAGCCATTAATTAAAATTTTTGAAAAAGGAATCGAGTACCTGAGAACTATAAAGAATAAATTTATTGATGCTTGGCATTTTGAAAGAAAGGAAAAAGAAGATGCATCACTTGCGGAAAGTTGGGAAAAAACAGGGGTTCATCCACATGTGCGACTTGAAATTGATGAAGATGTAGATACAGGAGAAAAAAAGAAAGCAACAGTCTATGTAAAATCAAATTTTATCTCCAGTGTATGGGATGCTTTATCACCCACTTCAACTGATGAATACAGTTTTTACAAATACTACCATGAACAGCAAAAGAACAAACGAAAAGATAAAGGATACCTTTGGTTACGTGGGTCAGGTTTTTGGAAGATTACAAATATTGAAAAACGTGAGAAAGTTGTGAAAATTTTCCTTGAAAAAGCAGATTAAAAATGTCTTCTAATTGTTCACAAATTCACTTTGATTGGAAAGATTGTGCTGATTATCTATCTAGAAAAAATGTCGAAGTTATTTTAACAGTTTTTAATATTGATTTTTGTGAGTCACATAAGTTAATTGAAAAGTTAGGAAATGTTAGAGCTCATGAATTATTTGAAAAAAACAGAGATACAATTGATCATATTCTCAATATTTATAAAGATTTCATTGCACGAGAAGGCTGGAAAGGTGATGGCAAAGTAGTTATTTTTAGAGATACCGCACAAGCTATTAGTGCGGCAAAGAGAATTATCCAGCATATAAGCTGGGGAAATATAAACCACGATGTCCGTATTGTAATTAGCAAAGGTAGTATGATTTTCAAAAAAGATGTTGGTAGAATAACATCAATGGCTTTAGTTCATTCTGAAAGACTCCATAAACATTGTGAAAAAAATAATATTATTGTAACACAGGACATATACGACCTACTAGAACCAAGTTCAAGAGGAGATTTTGATGGCCCTAAAAAAACCATTATAGAGAAACCAGAAACTTGCATTTCTACATATAAATATGTATTCTCATCTAAATTTACAATAGGAAAAATGAAGAGTGTAAAATTTGCTACAGACAAAAATGCAAAAATAGTTGGAATACTTTACGCAAAAGAAGGTACAAAAATTGAAGAAAAGTGGATAGGCACAAATTTATTAGATTTAGCAAAGGAGCTTTTCAACAAAGGAGAAAAAGTTGTACTCATTGAACATGGTAACAAACCTATTATTTCTGCCTTGGCTTTGAAAGGAAATGTTGATAAAGGAGAAATTAAAAAAGAAAAAAGGTATTCAAGTCATGCTGGATATGATGTATATTGGGAACAAGAAGCTCAATTCCCTCACCCAATTGAAATTGAATTAGGATACGATTGGATATTAACGATTAAGTGGTAGAATTGAATAAAAATATTTTCCAATATTAATTCTAAAAAGAGTAGTTATGAAACGATATCGTGTATTACGAATGGATTTTGACACAAGAGCGAATATTCTACAAACTGATATAAAAGACTCATGGAAAAAGGATATTAAGCAACTGCATCGAAAGAATAAAGAAGGAGTTATCAATGGTCTAAAATTTGAATTTGGAGTTCTCAACTTTGAACAGAAACTAAAAAACTTCATAGATATTGGAGCAAATCCGCTTTCCATTATAGCTTTTCATAACAGGTTTTTTCGTCAAGTACGTAATGCATTTGTAATTGGATCTTATTATCCAGCATTGACCTCAACATGTGCTCTTGGAGAGAGAATTCTTAATCATCTAATATTGCGATTACGAAACGACTTTAAATCCACACCTGAATATAAAAAAGTTTATAGGAAAAAATCATTTGATAATTGGGACCTCGCTATTGATACATTAGAATCTTGGGGTATATTACAGAAAAAATCCACTATTGTTTTTAGAAATTTAAGAGACATTAGACATAAGTCTATCCATTTTGATCCCAAAACAGAATCTAATGATCGAGAGATTGCATTAAAAGCTATTCACAAAATGAATGAGATTATAGATAATCAATTTTCGGCATTTGGAAATCTTCCATGGTTCATTCCTAATCTAAGAGGATCAGCATATATTAAAAAATCCTATGAGAAAACCCCATTTATTTCTATAATTTATCTCCCAAATTGCGTTTTAGTAGGTCCAAATCACAGAATCGAACCTAGGGATAACAAACTTGTAGTGGTTGACGACAATTCCTATCCTAATAAAGAAATATCTGATAAAGAATTTGCTAAGATGTTAGAAGATAATAGATAATTTATATTAAATTCTTTACCTCTTTGACATTTAGATTACGATGCATGTGAAACCATTTACTTGTAAACTATTCCTATGGCTTACTATAATAAAAACATAGCCCCTGCTTAAGGAAGATTGTAGGAGACTGTGCCAAATTTATTTTGGCATACCAGAGGCTGGGATACAAAGCTCCCAGTAATGACTTTTAAACCCTTTTAGTCAAGTAGGCTTAACAATTTCCCTTTAGCTAAATCCTCGCTTTTATACTCGAATCTTTCGTGATCCGTATCTTAATAATTTTACCATTCTTCTTTTCAAACATCTTTGTTTTATAGACTATCCAACATTCTTCCCAATCATACCACAGTTTGGTTGCACCAATTTCTTCTTCTTTCTTATTTAATTTTTGAGGGATTCAAAATGATAGATTATCAAAGGGCTCATGCTGTTTTATTCTAAAATCAGTTTGTTATAAAAAAAAATATGTCAAGGGTTAAACTGTGGATAAGTTTAAAAGTATGGGTTTTAGGTTTGTTTGAACCTTTTAGGGGAAGGAAAAGTTGGCAAGTTTTGGCTTGTTTAAACCATTTGTGAGAGTAAAAAGTGAAAGAAGAATGGCTTGTTTAAGGGATTTTATGTAGAAAATTTTGGGGGAATTTGGCTTGTTTGAGGGATTATTGATATTAAGAGAGCTTTGAGGCTCCGTTATTTCAAATTAATCTTTGAAATATCTCCTTAGTATTCGAATCGGGATTTCAATATCTGGCCATGAATATTTTCTCTCATCTTTCTTCAAATTCTTCCATTCAGTTTTAAATTGACTATGAAAGTTATAAAAGTTCCCTCTTATAACCCACCAATAATATTGGAATGGAACTTTGTAAAAAGGGTAATTCTTGTTATACTCTTCTTTAATAAGATTAAGCGCAGTTGTAATGTTTTTATGATTTAATCGTGAGTATCGTATAAATAATTTTTCTTTTCCTTGCAAATCCTTCTTTATTCCTATTTCTTTCAGAAAATTATTTCTAAACCTTTTTGTAAAATGTAAAATTAAATATTTATTGCTTTTCTTGGAAAACATAAAATCGATCTCTTTTTCAATATTTCCTATCTTATCAAAATCCAAATCCCTTGCACTCAAGTGAGAATCAATGTAATTATACCATTCTTTAATTTTGTTAAATATTATTTTCTTCTTTCTATTTTTGAATAATAACAAATCATAGAAGTCTTTGGTAATAGTCTTTATTAATGTATATAATGTCAAAATGGTTATAATAACTCCAATAATTATCCAGATACTCATCCTATCACCTTAGTTATTATCATCATTAAAACAAATTACTAGGAATTACATGACGAATGTCGTATTTTTAATAGGACTTCCTCCCAAGATAGAATAACGAGATCTTTGTTAATATGCTCAACAGTTTTGAGTTGCTGTCTATCATCGCTAAGGAACTGATTAGAATATGATGAGTCAATAATATGACGGTAGTCGTCGATCTTGTCCATTGAAGGTTGGGTATTATATTTTATTAGTATAAAATTTAGATAGCAATTTGAGAGAACAACGCTTCTTAAAGCTGGGAACGAATTTATTTGTATCTCTAATTCTCTTGCCTCCGATTGAGAGACCGGACAAGCGATATCATTTAATATTTTAATAATTAGATGGTGAATCAGATCCTTTTTCTTATATAAATTGAGTAAGTCATCAAACGTCCGAATATTTTTGTAAGCTTTTCTTTTTGACTTTCTTAAATTGTTGAGAAAAATCTCACTGGCTACTGAGAAACCAGTAGTTTTTATCTCATTTTCACGAGCTCTTATAAACCTTTCAGCTTGATTATCGAAAATACCATCCGCTAATCGAGCGACTTCTATTCTAACAGATACTTGGTTTAAGTGAGCAAAAAAAGGTAACACTGCGGCAGCTGTTCGAAGCTTATCCACTTCTTGTCTAAGGAGATTTCCAGTAAGTGGAGTATAAGATGGGTCAATATCTTTTAATATCTTAAACAAGCACTGAGCTAACAAGTGATTTTTATGGTTTAAATAAGTACGAGCACATTCATAGATTGTATGGAATCCAATTACTGGCAGAAGGTTTGAGGACGTAAGGATATTAGCAATTTGAGAACCTGAAATTTTTTCACCATGAGCTCGGTTTATTATGCTTGTTTCTATATAAACCTTTTTATACACTTAATTCCTGTAAATCTGATGATTTAATTTTTCAATAGCACTTTTACCTAATAATAAAGCGATTTAGGGTCAGCCCTGCAAATAGCAATTAGAGATACTTAACTCTGGCTATTAGTTCCTGACATTCTTTCTTCCCAGCTTGCTTCATGTAATATGATACTACTGTAGGATCACGATTGAGGAAATCACCTATTCCATGATTACCTGCCTTAGTATATTCCTTGCACAGATATATAAATAAACTCCTCGCTGCATTCAATTGATTTGCTCTATTTCTACTAACCAGCTCTTCTCTCTTGAAACCTGTTATCTCTTTTACAATATTTACTATATCCTGTATTGTTTTATCTCTTTTCCTTTCTCTGAAAATTTCAATACCTTCTGTTATGGATTGTAGCATTTCTATAAATTCTTCTTCGCCCAGAATATTCTGTTTGTTCATGACATTAAATAATTCATCTGTTCCTTTCCCATTATCTTACTTCTACCACAAAATGAAAGAAATTTCAAGGGGAAAAAC
>JAGMEZ010000284.1 GCA_023127905.1 Caldifarciminota bacterium | reverse complement strand
TTAACGAACTAAACGATTAAAACGAAACTTTATCATATCTTAACATTAAACAAAAATCAGTATCAAAAGGTTGACAGAATTGGATTTATACTGTATATATAACATATGAAAAAGATTAATGTAGGTGGACCAGTCTACGCCAAGGCTTCGGCAGGTTTAACAAACAAGCAAAAAATTAACGTAGGAGGACAGGCTGTCATTGAAGGTGTTATGATGATTGCTCCTGAGAAGGTTGCTATCGCAGTTAGGAATCCGGAAGGTAAGATAATCATTGATGTTCATAAACGTAATGAGCGATTCAGAAAGAATAAGATTTTCAAGTGGTTTTTTTTCAGGGGCATAGTCTCACTTATCGAAATGCTTTACGAGGGTATACATGCTATAAATTACTCTGCTAAGATAGCATTTTATCAGGATATCCCTGAAAAAAAGAAACGCGGGGAAGGCTTCTTCTCAGGAGCAATTTCATTCCTTGGTATCCTTCTTGCCCTTTTCATTTTCCTCTTTCTCCCAATTTTCATAGCAAGCAAAACTGGATTGGATGCAAAACCCATTCTTTTCAATATTGTGACCGGAGCTTTTAGAATCCTTTTTTTCATCCTCTACATTGTAATAATCTCCTTTATACCAGAAATAAAGAGGCTGTTTCAGTATCATGGTGCTGAGCACAAATCAATTTTTTGCTGGGAAGACGGCAAGGAATTAACTGCTGAGAACTGCTCAAGATATTCAACAAAACATCCTCGCTGTGGTACATCCTTCGTATTTGTTGTACTTATTGTAGCAATCATTTTCTTCGCTTTTATAGATACCTTAATTTTTAATGTCTGGGGATTACCATTCATAAAATTGTTAAGACTTGCGATCCATCTTCTTTTTCTCCCTTTCCTCATTGGTATCTCTTATGAAATTATTAAATTTGCAGGAAAACACAAAAGAAACCCAATACTCCGTATATTATTGGGCCCCGGATTACTATTCCAGTATGTTACAACAAAAGAGCCCAACAATGAGCAACTCGAGGTAGGATTTGCAGCACTGCGCTCAGCGCTTGATATAACTGACAATGAAGAAGTAACTACGACAAATAACAACGAATAACTATCAATTACGATAAATATACAATTATATTTTTTATAAGAAGGTAAAATGATTGAACGACTTACAGAAATAAAGAAAAGATTTGATGAGATAACGAAACTCCTCGAATCCAAAGAAGTAATGAAAAACAAGGATAAACTCATTTCTCTATCCAGAGAAAGAAGTGGAATTAAAGATGTTGTTACTACATATAATGAATTCCAAAAACTTGAAAAAAGAAAGATAGAAGCACAGCATATTATTGAGACGGATAAGGATGAAGAATTAATAGAAATTGCCAAAGATGAACTTGATGAAGTTGAAGAAAAATTAAAGAAAAAAGAGAAAGAGTTAAGAAATTTTCTCTCCCCCAACAACCCTCTTGATAATAAAAATCTTATTATTGAGATAAGGGCAGGTGCTGGAGGTGAAGAGGCAGCTTTATTTGTTAAGGATCTTTTTGAAATGTATTCAAGATTTGCTAATTCAAAATCCTATAAGATAGATGTTCTCAATTCACATCCAACTGGCATCGGAGGATTTAAGGAAGTCATTTTTATGGTAAGCGGAAAAGGAGCATTCAGTAACTTAAAGTATGAAAGCGGGGTACACCGTGTACAGCGCGTACCTGTAACAGAATCAGGGGGTCGGATACACACCTCAACTGCTACAGTGGCAGTTCTGCCAGAAGCAGAAGAGGTTGATGTAGATATTGATACAAAAGATTTAAAAATCGATGTATTTCACTCTTCCGGTCCTGGTGGACAGAATGTTAATAAACTTGCTACAGCAATAAGAATAACTCACTTACCAAGCGGAATGGTGGTTACCTGTCAGGATGAACGTTCTCAACATAAAAATAGAGAAAAAGCGATGAAGGTACTCCGTTCAAGATTACTTGATATAAAGCGACAGGAAGAGGAAAAAAAGATTGCTGAAAAAAGAAGGAACCAGGTTGGGACAGGTGATAGAAGTGAGCGTATCAGAACATACAATTTCCCACAAAACAGGGTAACAGATCACAGAATTGGCCTTTCCCTTTATAAACTCGAAGCCGTTTTAAATGGTGTCCTGGATGAGATAATAGATAAACTCGCTCTGGCAAGTAAGAAGGAGTGACGTAATAGTTGCAGCGCAACTGGAAGAAAACACAACGTATTGGAATTGAGGACACATCACTGGAAGTGAGCCTTCGGCTGGAATGGGTGAATTATGAAATGGACTGTTAAAGAACTAATAAAAACGACGGCTAATTTCTTACGAAAAAAGGGCATAGATGAGCCGCGATTAACAACAGAACTCTTGCTTGCTCATGCACTCGAAATGAAAAGGGTTTCTCTCTATCTAAATTTTGATAAACCATTACGAGAAGAAGAACTCTCTATGTTTAGAAACTTTATAAAGCGAAGATTAGTCAATGAGCCTGTTCAATATATTACAGGATTAACGGGATTTATGGGACTTGTCATAGAAACAAATGAAGGTGTTTTCATCCCAAGACAGGAAACCGAAATTCTCATCTCAGAAGTAAAAAATTTGATAGAAAAACAGGGGTTTGAAAAATTTGTACTCTATGACATCGGAACAGGAACTGGAGCAATCGCCATTTCTTTTGCACAGTTTTTTAATAATGCCCACATATTTGCATCAGACATCTCTGAGGTAGCAATTAAATGTGCGCATCAAAACACAAAAAAGCATAATTTTGGAGAAAGAGTAACATTTCTTTCAGGCGACCTTTTTTCACCTTTCGTCGATGTAGAAAAAGCAGATATTATTGTATCCAACCCTCCCTATATTCCAACAGATGAGATAGCAAATCTCCCTGATGTTGTTAAAAAAGAACCGATGGAATCCCTTGATGGTGGAAAGGATGGACTCTATTTCATAGGAAAAATTATAGAGGATGCAAAAAACTTTCTCAAACCAAATGGTCTTCTCGCACTCGAAATTGGCATTAACCAATCAGAATCAGTAAAAAATCTTTTTGAACAAGAAAATACATATGAAGATTTAAGAATTATCCCCGACCT
>JAGMEZ010000283.1 GCA_023127905.1 Caldifarciminota bacterium | reverse complement strand
TCCCGCAATATCTATTACCTCAAGCGTTGCTGGTGTAACTTTCGCCGTTTCTACATGCTTAGAAATAGTCTCAAGTGTATCATCTGGTACCGGGACAACCGCTTTATTTGGATCAATTGTACAGAAAGGAAAATTAGAACAATCAACACTTTCCCCTGTTATTGCATTGAAAAGTGTTGACTTTCCAACATTAGGAAGTCCTATAATACCTATCGAAAAGGACATATTATCTTAACAAATGTCAGTCAGCAAGTTTTTCTCTAATCAAGCATAATTAGTTTTTTATTCAGGGTTCTACTTTTCGATTTTAATTTCAGATAGTATACCCCTGCCGGCAGCCTTCGACCCATATTGTCTCTACCATCCCACACTACCTTGGAAATTGGAAATTGAGAAATTCGGAAATTCTTAACTGACCTTCCGCTCACGCTATAAATGTTAATTGAAATATCTTCCATTTTACATCCTACATCCCTGTCCCGAGTATTATCGAAGGAGTCCATCCCAAGATTTATACATACTTCATCTCTGAAAGGATTCGGGAATACTGAGAAAAAGAATGCCTTATTCTCTCTCTTCTCTTCGGAAACACCAACACCAACACCAATGCTTTTAAGCGAGCTGTAACAACTTCCCCATCCATAAGCTGCATTGTATCCACGAACATTGTACCAGTACTTTTCATCCGGTTTGCTTACAAACGTATAAAACGTATCAGTAATATTGGAAGAGATAACGACCTCACTGTCGAAATCAGGAACAGGCGAAATGTCGTCTACATAAAAACCTTCCCTCAACGTATTATCATCAGTCATTGCCCTAAACCTTATAAATACCGATTTACCCACCCAGGGCTCAAGTGAATAGGATTTCTGAGTCCAGCTCTGATGAGAACCTGTGCAGGAGTTATCAAGTTGAATCCACTCCATACCATCAACAGATACCTCAACCGTTGTAACATCATAATTATTCTCATGATAATACCAACACCAGAATGTAAG
>JAGMEZ010000282.1 GCA_023127905.1 Caldifarciminota bacterium | reverse complement strand
CTATTCTTTGTCGAGATATTATTCACTGGATCAATATCATCAGCAACATAGACTGTTAATTCACATGAATAATTTCCAATAGCTCCCGGAGTTAATGGCGCAAACGTAACAGTTCCCTCAGTTTCTGGAGCAAGGAAAGATGAGAGAGTGGTATCAGTGTAAATAGGATTTGCAGTACTATCGTTTATTATAAGAATTGCTTCAATGGTTTCTGAATACGACCCGTTATTGTAGATGACTGCCTGTGGAGTTATCTCTATATTTATTGTTGTTTCATCAAGTGGAACAATAATTGCTCTTGCCTCCGCATCATGAAAACATTTTATATCAAGGGTAAGTGTGTCATCCCCCGGGTACTGGTCTCCAGGAAGTTCACACCAGACATAAGCCTTATAGTAATTGTAAGTTGCAGGTGACCAGTCGGGTGTAAAGATTTCCTGGTGTGTAGAACCAGGGGAAAGGTTTGAAACAGTGCTTGAGGATGAATAAACCGTGGAACCTGTTGAATCCTCAATAGAAAAGAAGATATCGAAAGATGCTGGATTATCGCCACAGTTTGTGAATGTTGCCTGGGGTGAGATAACATCTCCGACCTGGATTAAATGAGTCGGATTATCTATGGATTCAGTTGCGGCATTTTCTGATGGAGTGCTGCCGACAAGCACTGAGTAAACTTCACCTCCGTTTCCCCATTGGTACGCATGAACTGCTTTACCTCCAGCAGTTATGTGTTCTCCGTCCGATGAGATATCACAATCAAATAGTGAACCAGGTTCATCGTTTCTTGTTACGCCAATAATAGGCGCTGAATCAGTCTTTGCATGAACTGTTAGAACGTAGAAGGTTCCTGTTTGTGCTGTATCTCCCCAGGAAGTAGCTACTCCAATGGAGCCATTATCTGAAAGTGATACAGCCTTTACATATGAACCATAACTGCCATATCCTTGGAAGGTCCAGAGGGGAGTTGAAGACGATATGTCAAACATAACTGATTTTCCGTTGCTGTATCCTGTTCCTGCCATAACTGTTGACCCGTCCTCTGAAATATCAACTGCAACTACCCAGGGACCACCTATGTAACTCTGCCACATCTGGATGTAATTTGAGCCATTCCATTCATAGACAGTAACTCTTCCGTTGAAGTCACCTTTAACAATTCTGTTCCCATCGCCAGAGACATGTGAAGCTGTCTGACCGTAATTGGTTATAGTCTCCCTGAGAACACCATTCTCAAAGATGGATATTACATAATAAGTTGAAACAACCGCAATACTTCCATCAGATGAAAGTTTTACACCATAGATACCACTTCCTCTGTCGAAGTCCACTGCGTAGAGTGAATCACCATCTGCATTAAAGACGAAGAGCCTTCCAATTGCCGCATTATCTGCTGCTGCAGCAGCGGTTGAGCCATCACTGGAAACTGCGCACTGACCTGATTTGAAACCTGATGGATAAGCATATGTTCGTATTGGAATTGAACTCACTTTATCCCATAGTGTTAATGGTGAACCCAAACTGGCTGCTGCCATCAGGTGTCCATCATCAGAAGATGCAACATCTACCATCCAATCTGCAAGTGGTAATGAATAGTACCAGAGAGGTGTTCCATCGCCTAAACTTCTATAAAAGGAAGCTCGCACGTTATTCAACCACCAGCCGGCGAAAATGGTCATCCCATCTCCTGAAATTGTAACATTTTCAGCAACAGCATTTAGATGGGCTCTATCGACCCATAAAACGGTAGTATCAGAGTACCTATAGTTGTTTGAACAAATCCTCTCCAGGGGTTTTTCTGGTATTCTTCCTTCATCTGTAAGAATGTATGAGTAGGTGAAGGTTTCACCTTTTTCGTTTGTAGTATAATCTGAATGAAATCCTAACTTCTTCATATCCTCAGAGGTTAAGCCATAAAGCAAAGATACTACGAGAAAAAGAAAAAGGATAATACGGATAATGTTACGCATTCTTCCTCCTTTATAAATTCTAAAAATATTTTTAGTTTCTTATTTTGAAGTTGAGATCTTAATTATCTCGCCAGATTTGTTAACAAGAACCCTAACAATTCTTTGCATCTTAAAGCCATCTTCAGTTGTAATGCTCTTCTTAAAGATAAGTTTAATAATTTCGTTCCCAATGAATTTTTTAGGTGAGGAGACGCCAAGTTTTTTGTAAAGCATTGGTTCCGGCTCAATAGTAATTTTATCTTCATCGGGTTCAACATCTTTCATTTCAGGGAATTTTAATTCTATTTCTGTTTTAATCATTTTTAAGATTTTTGTCTCTAAAATACCCATGATTGCTCCTTGTGAAGTTAATAATTATTAATGGGTTTTATTATAAAGGAAAGGATATACTATGTCAAGAAAATTACTGAGCCCTTATCGTTCTGTATAAAAACAAAGGGGCAAGTACAAGACTTGCCCCTACTATACTTATTTACTGCAAAATGAAAACTATCGGAGATAAAGCATTTTACCTGTCTTTACGTAATTCCCAGCTGTAAACCTTGTGAAGTACACACCTGATGATACACGCTTGCCGAATCCATCCCTGCCATCCCACGTAACGCTGTACCAGCCAGGTCCTTGATCCTCATCAACTAAAGTTCTAACTACTCTACCGGTTGCATCATACACCTTCAAGATAGTGTGAGCACTTTTGCCAAATGGAATCTGGTATGATATACGCGTTTTATTATAAAATGGATTTGGCACATTCTGAGAAAGCCCAAATAGTTTAGGATAAACAGGTGTATTCACGCTCTCCGAAACACCAACATATTCAGGTGGATCAGTCGTAAACTTAAGGGCGAAATTGTCAATCAAGTGAGCTGCTCCAGGGCTGTATGAACCACTCATTTGGTACATCAACCCTATGGTTTCTGAACCATCTTCTATGCCAGTACAGGAATTGGATAAGAAATTCACATCATAATACTGGCATAAAATCTCACCATCACCTGTCACAGTCGGATTGTATGCAGGATCGTACAGTATCACCTCAAATGTCTCTTCGCTCAATTTATGGAACACCCTGCTCCATTGGACTATAAAGGCATGGATTGATGAATTATACATATAATATACTCCACCAGTCACTGCAGGATCCAGCATACCCCAGAATGTTGCAACACAGGCAGGAGGACCTTGCGAATCAGGTATTGGAAAGTACAATTGAGATGTATCATTCGTTACACCCAGCGCAAGCCATCCATTTGAACATACTGATATAGTATCGTAGTTATCTCCATAATACATAAAACTGAAGGGAAGCTCAAGCTGATTAGTTTCATTTGTACCAAGAACAAGCTCGGTTCCACTTCCGCCATAATTCGGGTCTATCTCTATCCAGTTGTAAACAGGACACTCGGTATACAGTGTGTCTGTCATATCATATGCCCAGTATGAATAGATATCAGGACCAGTAGGATCCTCTTGCATTCTCTCCCCGGCAATGAATGAATAGTAAAAAGTATCAACACAGTTGTCAGCTGTTACATAGAGTTCCATATCAACCTGACAGTCAAAGGGAAGAGTACTGCTTGCCACAAGGATGAATGGATCTGACCCATTATCAACGGTTGCTCCAGGTATCATATCAGGGAAATTAGCTATACTGTCCGTTGCTGTAATATATGCATTAGATGTTTTGAGAATAGCACTCACTCCTGTCGCATGAGCATAGTTATTCCAGTTCTTAAGCGAAACAATTACGTCAACCGTTTCACCTGCGTTAAGAATCCCGTTAGGATGAGCCTGTCCGGAATCGTCAATGGTAAACCCTTCATAAGTTAGTTCAGGACTCCAAACCACGTCAAAGAATGTCTGTATCCAATCATTACCTGCACTATCTATTGTTTCTATCTCAAACCAAATGCTATCACCATTCGGACAATTGCCGGCAACAATAAAAGAGTACGGTGGTGTGCCTTCTTTCAGACTGTCGGGCATTATATCACCAAAGTCTGAAATCGTATCTATGAGTGTTATAAATGAATTTGCTACGGCAAATCGAAGATTGGAAACGACGTTTTGAGCACTTTCAACACCGATATTATGGAGGATTACAGACATAGAGATGGTTTCAAACGGGCTGATTACACCGTCACCGTTTCCTCCTGAGACGTCATCAATATTATGACTTTCGTATATACAGTATGGACCGGAATTGGCAAGTGCAATTCCTTCGTAGGGCAAGAAGTCATGAGCTGTAACAGTTACATAGAGTGTCCCAGGTGTTGTAGGGGTGATACTTAGAGTAACTTGACCACTTGCATCGGTATAGTCACTAATCCAGGTTTCTGAATCCTTCATTGCACACACAAGTGCACCTTCTACAGGTGCCTTTGAATCTGTAACCGTTACAGTGAAATTGCTGGGTCCAAGGGGAACATCTGGAGAATGAGAAACAACAAGGGCTGTGGGAATTGCAGTCCAGATTTCTGTCAAAGGATCTCCACACCATAAATACATCTTCACATTCTGTTCTGCATAGTATCCCGATGGAAGTATCTTAGCAGCTGCAAAGTTGCTTCCCCATCCTATATTCCATATTGTAGAATCACAGTATGCCTTGTAGAGCCATTTGTCATAATCATGGTTTGGTATAGTATATGACGGATTTGATGCACCGAGAGCAGCGATAGCACCACCAGGATTTTTTCTTATCCAGCATTCGCATAGACATTCACTGACACTAATATCTCCACAGACACAGGCGATATTGAAGACAACAGGTGTCTCATCTCCATTAGTAAGTGCATTGACATTGGAGGTTGTCCAGTCCTCGCTTGGTATATCCCAGTGCCACCAGATATACGTATCACCATGACCGCGATAGTTAACGACATTCCTTCCATCGTTTATTGCAGCGGTTACAGTGGAATTTGTCTGTCCGGAAAGGGCACCCATAATTGTATCCATAGTGGGCGTGAAGTATGTATAGGAAAAATTATAAATTTGTCTTTTACATTGTGAATATTTGCCAGGATAATCTTCTTTGTGTGCTATTAAAGATGATTTTATTAACCAATCATTTAGAGGAGGATCTTTGTCGTACTTGAGAATCTTATTCACAATATTTGTAACGTCACCAGGGGAAGACGCAGATAATCTTCCGATAGCCAGTTCTGCGTATAGATCGCTTCCAGTTATAAAGGAATACCAGGCATCGGATGCAGGAATGCCTGAGTAACCGGTGTATGTGGGTACCTGGGCGACATCGCCGACAAGAAGCACATAATCCGTGGTGTAAGTATTGTAATGGTTAGTTATGTAAGTTTTTATCTGAGAGGAATTTGAACCTGCTGTAGAAGATGGTACAACGTCTATTGAAATTCCTTTCTTGTAATACCAGTCTGTAAGAGGAGCCGCTTCATCTATGTAACTATCATAGACGATAGCAAGGTAGTGGATATCAGCGTCTCTCATTTCTATGTTCATCCAATCATAATTTAGAATTGAATTTTTGTACATACTGTTGTATTGTCGAGCGACAACTTTTGTGTTGTTATTGTTGCCATGTATATTTATCCTTATTTTCATTTTTTTAATGACAGTAAGTTCCCCTTTTGAAGGATTGTACTGGAAAGGATAAATAGAAAGATTTACAAGGTTTATATCTCTCCAGGTTTTCAGACTTGATATTTTTACTATAGAAGTTGGGTAGATTATATCTTTCGCATAGAAATCCTTATCAATGGTGAATTGTATCGTATTTGAGTTATCGGTTGTGGGTTCCTGAAAAGGATAGATAGTATAACCTTTGAACGTTTCTGTTTCGATCTCAATAATTTCGTAACTGAGATCTGCACCATCAGGGACGCCGATATTTTCTGTAATCACAGGGATTTCCGGCTTTCCAATGTCAAGACTGCTTGATAAGTAATTATCGAGGGAGATTCGCTCGTAGATTATTCCATTTTCTATAATTTTAATAACATTGAAACCCGGAATGGACACTTCAATCTCAATTGCATCATTTGTCTGATCCAAAACTGAGATAATTTCACTTTGAGAACTGAAGGTATTTAGAGGTATCCATCCAGCCCAGCAAAATGATACAAGAAGAAGTAATGGAATAGTAAAATATTTCATTATGACTCCTTTTTTAAGATTTTGGTTAAATATTTGATTTACCATCCTTATGATGAGTATTTTCTAAAACGTGTAAAATTATATCCCGGACTATAATGCTAATGGTATGTAGTACTTTGGCAGTCCGGCGGTCTATATATAATAGACCCGTGACTTTGCGCCATCTGATTACTCAGATTTTGCCTTTTTCAAAGTTATTATAATATAGTATAATTCTTGCATTTTGTCAAGGATAAAAAGGAGAATTTCTGTATTGAAGATATGTTTAAAAAACCATCCGAAAGATTGTAAAAAATATAAGTTATAGTATTAAATTCTGATACCAATAGAGATAGATAACCCGTCTATCTTAACATTATCCTTAATTGCCGGGTAGTAGAACTTTCCTTTAATTAACTCAAGCTTATTCTCTATTGCAAAAGAAGGTTTAAGAATATATCGAATCCCCAGGACTGCCGAGAAACAGAAACCTGTTCCCTGGTTGTTTTTCCATGAAGTAATTATCCATCCAGGTGCATGGTAAACAAACTTACTCTGCTCATGAAAGTATATCCAGTTTACTCCAGCTCCTGCGAAAGGTGTAAACCTTTTCTGTGCAAGTGTATAGTTAAGTTCAAAGGTAGTAAAAGTAATATATCTGGATGAAAGAGCACTTGTAAGTTCCATACCTCCAAGTGATTCTCTATATATACTTTCACCCTTGTTTCTCAATAGTGAAAATCCTATTGAGGCACCGAGGTTCCCATCGGTTACGAAGATTATACCTACACTGCTACCAATGGATGGTTTAAAGCCTTTAATGAATGCATTACAAAGGCTAAATTCGACGCCGACCCTCTCCTCTTCAATATAAGGAGAGCAGAATATGAATGAAATGGAAATAAAAATTGAGGTTATCATTGTGCTTTCTTCTATTTTGTCGGGAAATGAATATTTCCAGGAAGAAATCCTGGTTTTCCTTTTGATAATTGTTTCATCATTTTTTTCATTTTCTCAAAATCTTTAAGAAGCCTGTTTACTTCTGTAACTGTTGTTCCACTCCCAGAAGCAATCCTTTTCCTTCTACTTCCGTCAATAATTTTTGGATTGTTTCTTTCAGAAACGGTCATTGAATTAATAATTGCCTCGATTCTGTTTATGGAATTATCGTTAACATCAATTTTTCCTATGGATTTCATTCCCGGGATCATTCCAGCAATATTTTCGAGCGAACCGAGTTTTTTTACCATTTTAATTTGTTTCTTAAAATCCTCAAATGTGAAACGGTCTTCTCTTAATTTTTTTGCAGCTTCCTCGGCTTCTTCCTTTTTTATTACTTCAGCTGCTTTCTCCGCAAGTGTTGAAAGATCTCCCATTCCAAGTATTCTTGACGTCATTCTTTCTGCATGGAAAAGTTCGAGGTCGTCGGGTTTCTCACCTGTTCCTATTAACTTTATCGGCCTGGAAGTAACATATCTTAGGGAGAATGCAGCTCCACCACGTGCGTCACCATCCATCTTTGTTAAGACAATTCCGTTGAAATCTACTTTCTTTTGGAACTCTAATCCTATGTTTACGGCATCCTGACCTGTCATTGAGTCAAGTACGAGAAGGATCTCTTTGGGATTCAGTAATTTTTTTAAATTTATAAGTTCGTCAATCATAGTATCGTCAATATGCAATCTTCCTGCAGTGTCAAGAATAACAGGACTTAAACCTTCTTTCCTGGCAAATGAAACTGCATTGAGTCCAATCTTTGCGATAGTTTTTTCTCTTATCTTGTAGAATGGTAATTTGTCCATTTCAGCCATAATCATGAGTTGTTCAACTGCCGCGGGTCTTTTCAAATCACAGGGGACAAGCAGTGATTCCTTTCCCTTTTTTCTTAAGAAATGAGCAATTTTGACAGCAGTTGTGGTTTTCCCTGAACCCTGAAGACCTATGAGCATAACGATTCCAGGTTTTCCATCTGTTTTGATTTCAATTTTTTCTTTGGGAGAAAGAAAATTTGTCAATTCTTCGAATACAACTTTTAGGAGTGTTTCTCCAGGTGTGAAACTGTTTAGTACTCTTTCTCCTGTAGCATTCTTCTTTAATCTTTCGATAAATTCTTTTACTACCTTATAGTTGACATCCGCTTCAAGAAGGGCAAGCCGAATATCTTTCAACCCTTTCTCCACGTCCTTTTTGGATAGTTTACCTTTCTTTTTCAGGGATTTGAAAATTTCACCCAGACGGGTAGTAATGTTTTCGAACATAAGTTATATTTTTAAGATTCGAAAATAACTTTCGTTTAGATCGTTTAGTTCGTTAATAACGTTACTAACGTTTTGAATGCTATTAATGATTATAGTGTGTTAACCATGAGAGTTGAGATGGAGGTCATCGACAACACCAACAATAACCATTCTTATAGGTGCATTTTCTTTATCAAGAACCAGTCGAGCAGATCCACCTTCATCGTTTACTATAACAGTATCACCTATGCCTGCGTCGACCCTGTCGAGTGCAATATAGGTTTCGTTTTGTTCCTTTCCGTTTGGTTCAATAACGTTAACAATGAGAAGTTTCTCACCTTTTAGATTCATATTCTTTGGTGTTGAAACCAATGTTCCTGTGACCTTACAGAGTTTCATAATTATAATTTTAGAGATTCATTACTACCCTTTTTGTAAATCAACCCCTTTTCTGTATCAACCCTTTCAACAATTCCTGTAATTGTTGCATCTGTTGGTGTCAGCCTTTCTTCAAGTGGTATTGTTGCTTCGCGTGCCTCTACGAAAATAACCATCTCATTGCTTCCTGCACCAATGCTGTCCACACAGACAATTGCATTCCCTGTTTTCTTGAGTCTATGGTTAAGTGGTTGCACAATAAGGAGTTTGTTGCCACGGAGAGTGGGATATTTCTTCGTTGAGTGAACTGATCCAATTACGTATCCAATACGCATAATCTATCAAACCTCTAGATCTATTCTGTCAATTACACCAACAATGATTGCGTCAATCGGTTTTTCTTTAGTATCTTCTGTTTGTCGTGCTGAACTACCACGTGTTAAAAGAACCATATCATTTACTCCCGCATCAACAAGGTCACCTGCTATGTGGTAGGTGTTTGTTTTCTCTCCGGTTGGTTTAATTTCCCTTACGATCAGGAGTTTGAATCCATCAAGTCTTTGCTCTTTCCTTGTAGCCCAAACACTTCCAACTACTATACCGATAATCAAGTTTTTCTCCTCTTTTTTGAAAAAGACTACATTCTTTTTCCTCTTTTGTCAAGAAAAAAACAGAAATAATAGGGATTCGAAGGCTAAAGCCTGCGCTTACAGATTAAAAACTTGACAAAAATGTGATATTTCATTATATTAGAAAATATGAAATTGAAGAAAGTCTATCTTGATAATGCAGCAACTACTCTTTGTGATAAAAGGGTAGTGGATGCTATGATACCTTTTTATACTGATAAGTATGCTGTTGCATCTTCCGACTTTAGTCATTCTCCAGGAATAGAAGCAAAAGAGGCACTGGATAAGGCAAGGGAGGATATTGCTAATAAAATCGGTGCTAAATTTCGTGAGGTAATATTTACATCCGGTGCAACAGAGTCAAACAATGTGGCAATTAATGGTATCGCAATGGCAAATAAAAAGAAAGGAAATCATATTATTACCAGTTCTGTAGAACACCGTTCTGTAAAGGAGGCAATTGAAGCCCTTGAAAAAGAAGGGTTCACAGTTACATGGCTTCCTGTCTCAAAGGGAGGATTTGTATCTGTAGATGATTTAAAAAAATCAATTAAAAAGGAAACTTTACTTGTCTCTATACAGCATGCAAACCAGGAAACCGGAACAGTTCAGGATATAAATTCAATAGGAAATATATGTCATAAGAAGTCAGTTTTTTTCCACACAGATGCAGCATTAAGTTTTGGAAGAATCCCCTTAGATGTGAAAAAGGCAAAAGTTGATTTACTATCAATAACAGCTCACAAGATACATGGACCGAAGGGTGTAGGTGCACTTTATATAAGAGATGGTTTAGGTATTGTCAAATGTATGTACGGCGGTTTCAATGAATTCAATAAGAGAGCCGGGACGGAAAATATTCCTGGGATTGTTGGTTTTGCTAAAGCAATTGAGTTGATTGAACCCAATGAAATAAAATATATCGAGAAACTAAAGGAAAGGTTATACGACGGAATTAAAAAGGAACTTGATGCAGTTCAACTGAACGGGAATCAGAAAGATACTCTTCCTACAATACTGAATCTTACATTCAGATTTGTAGAAGGAGAATCAGTAATTTTACATCTCGATATGAGAGGTATTGCAGTGATAACGGGTTCTGCCTGTTTTAGCCGTTCACTTGAGCCGAGTTATGTTCTAAAAGCAATGGGTCTTTCACATGAGGAGGCGCATGGATCGATTCGATTCAGTTTCTCCCGATTCAACAAAGAAGATGAGATAGATTACACCATTGATGCTGTTGTTAATGTTGTAAAGAAACTCAGAGAAATAAGTCCCATAACACCTGATAACTGAGGAGGTAAGGTGCCATTACCATACAGCGAAAAAGTTCTTGAGTATTTTAAGCATCCCAAGAATGTGGGAAAGATAGAAAACCCCGACGCTAAAGCGAAAGAGGGTTCTCCTGCCTGTGGAGATATGGTGACGTTATATTTAAAAGTTGATGAGAAGACTAAAAGAATAACTGATATTAAGTTTGAGTCATTCGGATGCGCATCAAATATTGCAACTGGATCAATAATTACAGAATTAGCAAAAGGAAAAACATTAGAAGAGGCAAAAAAGATTACATGGAAAGATGCCTCAGAGGAACTCGGGGGTTTACCACCAGTTAAGGTTCATTGCTCTGTCCTTGCGGTGGATGTCCTGAAGGCTGCTATTGAAGATTATGAGGAAAGACATGGTTTAGTAAAAGAGCATGTTAAGACGACTAAGGAAATTGTATTGAAAAGATTGAAGCATGTAATGAATCCAATCGTAGGCCTTGACATTGTAAAGACAAATATTGTGAATGATGTTAACGTCAAAGAAGGATCAATCTCAGTATCTATGGGGATACCGCGAGACAATCAGTTTTCGAAGAATATTGAGGAAGAGGTAAAAGAAAGACTCAAGCGCTTATGGGATATAAAAAAGGTTGAGGTGACATTTGATGAAGAATGATGAAATAAAGGTTGATAGGATTGTTGATGTAATTGGAGAAATCTGCCCAGTTCCTCTCATGAAAACAAGAAAGGCATTGCATACATCAAAAAGAGGCGAAATATTTGAAATTATTGGAACGCATGGTGAATCTAAAAAAGAGATTCAACTGGCAGTCAAATCCTCAGGTAATAGAATATTAAAGCAATTTGAAGAAGAAGATATCTGGCATATTATAATTGAGAAGGTTTGTAAATAATCCTTTTTACAAACTCAATTTCTTCCTTTTTTGATTTCAATTCTCCATTCAATTTCTCGTCAAGTACCTTTTGTAGAATTTTCTTGTAAATTGGTCCACCTTTTATGCCAAGTTTTTTCAGGTCATCACCTTTTATGTTTATTTTTATGTCTTTTAGATTGTTGAAGTACAGCATGATCCTTTTCCTTGAAAGCGGTGTTCCCTTGCCCAAGAGATAAAAAAGCCCCTCAATTGGTATTTTTTCAAGCAGCCAATATATTTTATTATTGGGAAGATCCTTTTTTGATAAAGTTTTGACTATTATTTTTCCATTCCTTCGCAATTCGAGGAGGATAGAAACCTCATTTCTTCTTAATCCAACCTTTTGAGAAAATGCTTTAATATCTTTTTTTTGAGCATTCTCTGTAATTATAAGTAATTTTGACAGTTCCCAGTTCTGATTTGTAACATTGAAATTCCTGATGATTCTCATGAAAGTAGTAATCGAAGATCTGGTCATCTTCTGTTTAATCCCGAGCTCCTTGAGAACACCGCTGCGTGAGAGGTTCATAATTATTTTGTCCCAGTTTGCTTCTTTCAATGAGAGAAATAATTCCCTTCGTATCCTCTGTGGTGTAAGCTTTTTAATATAACCAGCTTTTATTGAATTATCCATCAGATTTTTTGTTTCCCTATCAAAGCGAAATGAAAATCTTTCTTTAAATCTGAATGCTCTGAAAATGCGAGTTGGATCATCGATGAAACTGTTTTTATGAAGAGCACGAATAATACCTTTTTCAATATCTTCTATTCCTCCGAGATAATCATAAATCTTTCCAAAATCTTTTTTAGTAATTCCCATAAGAAGGGTATTGATCGTGAAATCTCTTCTTTTAACATCTTCATGAATACTGCTTCTTCTCACAACAGGAAGTGATGTAGGATATGGGTAGATTTCTTTTCGCGCCTGAGCAATATCAAGGGAAAAACCATCCTTAAATAAGAGTTTTGCCGTGTTAAACTGACTAAATGCAATTTTTTTTATTATCAGTTTTTTTGAAACGTCTTTAAATAATTTATCGTTTCCTTCAGTAACAATATCAATATCTATCTGCGGTACTTTAAGGATAACATCCCGTACTGTTCCTCCTACAAGGTAGCATTGTAAGCCTGCATTCATGCATATTTCGCCAAGGGATGTAATTTTTTTTAGTATCTCTTCAGAAAGTAATTTATTAAGTTCTTTTACTGAAATCCTCATAATAGATTGTTTGCTTTTTCATCTGTTCCTATTAGATTTGTATCTAACAGGTAAGGCATCTTGCCTTACAGTACTGTTTCTATTTATAGTTATTTTTTTGTTTGCGTTACGTCAACAACCGATATGTTTTTAATTTTTTTGCCAAGAAATCTTTCACCAATATCTGAAAATTTTCTCGGGATATCTGATAGGTAAAATAGGGATTCTACATTCATCGTAGATTTTCTTGAGAGATTCATTTCTTCAAGCAATTCCTTTAATGCAAGTGCTGTATAGAACGCTGAGTCAACGAGAAAAACACCTTTGCCAACAACTTCTTGTATAACATGTTTGAGTATTGGGTAATGAGTGCATCCAAGAACGAGAGTATCTATATCTTTATCCAATAATTCCTGTAGATAATCTCGTACAATAAGAAAAGTTGATTCTTTTTCGATCCACCCTTCTTCAGCCAGTGGAACGAAGAGTGGGCAACTTTTACTGTAAACAATTGCATCAGGGCAAATTTTCCTGATACGTTTCTTGTATGCATTACTTTCAATTGTAGCGGCAGTTCCTATAACACCAATTTTTCTATTTATTGTTTTTAAACATGCGTTATCTACCCCTGGTTTGATTACTCCGATGATAGGAACATCAAAACTGCTCTTAAGATTATCAAGGCTATTGGAAGAAACGGAATTACAGGCGACAACTATTGCCTTAACATTCTTTTCCATAAGAAAGGTTGCATCCTGAATAGCAAAACGTGTTATTGTCTCTTTTGATTTTGTTCCATATGGAACACGGGCTGTATCACCAAAGTAAATTATGGATTCATGGGGAAGGACCTTCATTATTTCTTTAACAACGGTTAATCCCCCAACGCCCGAATCGAAAATACCGATCGATTTTTCCGAAGTTTCTTGATTGCTTCTCATTTATTTAATTTCTTTTCATATACCTTTTTAAATTCAAGAATTCCGTATGCAATTCCCTGGGCTATCTTCTTCCTGAAACTCTGCTTTTTTAGTTGCTTCTCCTCTTCTGAATTCGAAATAAATGCTGCTTCCACCAATACAGATGGCATATAGATTTCTCTCATAACATGGAAGTTGGCTTGTTTTACTCCCCTATCTTCGATTGTAAGATTTCTTGCCATTGATTCCTGTATAAAATCGGCAAGGTCGCTTGATTCACGAAGATGTAGATTCTGCAGTAAATCATAAAAAATAAACTCAAGAAGAGACTTTTTCTCGCTTGGTGTTTCAAACTCAATAACTGCGTTTTCTTTAGCTTCCACTGCTCGTGCCCAACTTGTCTTGGCTGTTGATAAGAAAAATGTCTCAAATCCACCTGCTTCCTTTCTACCTCCTGTAGCATTGCAATGAATGCTTACAAAGAGATCAGCCCCTAAATTGTTTGCCATTGTTGATCGTTGTCTTAGACGGACAAAACTGTCGTCGTCCCTTGTCATCAGAACAGTGAATCCCTCTCTTGTAAGTATCTTCTTTAATTCTTTGGATATTTTTAGAACAATCTCTTTTTCTGTTAGTCCCGTTGGACCAACAGCCCCAGGATCTTTTCCACCGTGCCCCGGGTCAATGATTACTTTATTTATGAAGTATTGTTTTTTTGGTTTTTCCTCTTTCGGTGGTTTCACCTCTTCCTTCTTATAAAAAGTAATTCTAATAGAAGAGCCTGGAGAAATAAGTTCTTTTTCAATTTTTCTAACCTTATTAACATCATAAAAGAATGAAAGAACCGCTTTATTTTGTTCCTGATTTAGAACTATTTTTTTAATCTCTCCCTTTCCGTTGGACGGTGGAATAATTGTAGGTTTACAAACCGCATTGAAAAGAGTAAGCTCGAGTTCCCCATTTTTATCATCTACTATAGAAGTAATAATTTCGGTTTCCGAAGTAAGTGTGAAACTAATTTTATCTTTCTCATCCTTTAGAATAATTGAGTCCGGATTGAATGTTGATCTATCCATTACGATAGAATTTAAGGGACATATAAGAAAAACATCTTTATCGGTCGCATCAGAGAGAACCATTTCAATATCAGAAAGGGAAATGTAAGATTTTCCTTCTATAGAAATAAAAGGAAGATTCATTTTTTTACCCTTATTATCAAGGAGATAATATGGGTTTTCAGGGATAAAGGTGAGAGTATGTTCGCTAAAATTCAGGATAAATCTTTTTTTAGTTATGTCTTGTAAGAAGGAAATCTTGATTGCTCTTTTGAAATCATCAAGGGATGCATATACCCACCCGTTTTTTGTCACGGTAGAAATCGTTGTGCTTTTCTTCTCGTTGAAGAAAAGAAAATCTGTATAGAGAAAAGAGGGACATAAAAAAAGGAGAAAAAGAAAAATTCTTATTCTCATCTGTTCAAAACTTTCTTTTGTTGTTCAATTTCTCTTTTTATATCACGCTCTTTTATAGCCTGTCTTTTTTCAAATTTCTTTTTTCCCTTTGCAAGTCCGAGTTCAACTTTAATGATACCTCTGTCAGTAACATAAACCTTCAGTGGAATGAGTGTATAGCCTCTTTCTATGATTTTTCCTGTAAGTTTTCGTATCTCCTGTTTTTTTAACAGCAATTTTCTCTTTCTTCTCGGGTTGTGCCGTGAAAACCCATTTTTCTTTTCGTAAGAGCTGATGTGCATGTTGTAAAGAAAAACCTCACCATCTTCAACTCTTGCATAACTGTCAGAAAGAGATATTTTTGAAGCCTTGATGGATTTTACTTCACACCCTACAAGGACAATGCCTGCTTCAAACGCCGATTCAATGTTATATAAATGGCGTGCTTTTCTGTTTGTTGCTACTATTCTCATTCGATTATCCCTATTTACTATATCGCTATATAAACTAACAAAAATGTGTAGCAAAGTCAAATGAATTCTGTGATTTCTAACCTCTTCAGAAATCGTTGATTTCTTCGCCTTTTTCTTTTCGAGAAGAGTAGTTAATCTGCGGCTAAATTTTAGTTGTGGGGGGTAGTAGATATTAATCGGAATTTATCTGTGGAAATCTGTGGCTAAAATTTGATGGAAATATTAAAGGAATTCTCGTGGGTCGGTTATAACACCGGTTATTGCAGTTGCCGCAGCAGTTGCCGGGGATACAAGGTAAACGTAACCTTTGGTACTTCCCATCCTTCCCCTGAAATTACGGTTTGTTGTTGTAACTGCAACTTCCCCATCGCCAATAATACCCTGATGTGCACCAAGACACGGTCCGCATCCTGGGTTTATTATAACAGCACCCGCTTGTAAGAAGGTGTCGAATAAGCCTTCTTTTATTGCTGAGGAATAAATTTCTTTAGATGCAGGTCCAATAATTAATCTTATATCTTTTGCAATTTTTTTACCTTCAAGTATCTTTGCTGTAATCTCGAGGTCATCCATTCTTCCATTTGTACAGGAGCCTATGAAGACCTGATTTACTTTTATATCCTTCATTTCAGAGACTGGCTTCGTATTATCCACTGAGTGTGGACAAGCTACCTGAGGCTCAAGGTTCGATACATCGTATTCGAAAACTTTTTCATATTCAGCATCTTTATCTGCAAAGATCGGTTCAAAAGCAAAAACCCCTCTTTCTCTTATGTATTCTTCAGTTACTCTATCAAAAGCAGTCACAGCTGATTTCGCCCCCATTTCCATAGACAGGTTTGAGAGCACAAATCGATCAGAAATTGTCATTTTCTCGACCGTTTCACCAGAAAATTCAATTGACTTGTAGATTGCACCGTCGCAACCTAACTCACCTATTATATAGAGGATAATGTCTTTTGAAAAAACTCCGTGAGGACAATCTCCTTTTATTATTACTTTGTAAGATTCAGGAACTTTAAGCCAGATCTTTCCTGTTGCCCAGACAGCAGCCATTTCTGTTGCACCAATGCCTGTTGAGAAGGCACTAATCGAGCCATAGGATGTTGTATGTGAATCTGTTCCTATAGCTACCTGTCCTGGCAGAATAAACAGCTTTTCCACAATTACCTGATGGCAGATGCCTTCACCAATGTCGAAGAAGTTATTTATACCTTGTTCAGCAACAAAGTCTCTAATTATTTTGTGTTCATTAGCTGTTTTTATTGACTCTGATGGTGCTCTATGATCGAGGATAATGAAAATATTTTCTGTTTTCCATACAGACTTTTTACCAATTTCATTAAACTTTTTTATTACAAGTCCAGCATTATCATGACTCATACAGAGATCAGGTTCTACCTCAACTATTTGACCCTGTTTTACATCATTTCCTGACTTTTTACTAAGAATCTGTTCAACAAAGGTTTTACCCATTTTTTAGCCTTTTTCCATACTTCTTTTGAAATTTTTCTACCCTGCCTGCAGTGTCAACAAATTTTTGTTTTCCTGAAAAGAAAGGATGACATTTTGAACATATCTCAATGCGCAAATCTTTTACTGTGGAACGAGTCTTAATGACGTTACCACAAGCACAGGTTATCGTTGTTATATAATATTCGGGATGTATTTTCTTTTTCATTCTTCCTCCTGCTACTTAGTTTCTAATAATAGAGATTGATAATTATCGTTATTTGTTCATTGCCTTTAAGAATTCCTTATTATTTTTTGTTTCTTTCATTCGTGCAATAAGGAACTCCATAGCCTCTACCTGATTCATTTCATTCAACAATTTTCTCAAAATCCAGACTTTATTCAACTCTTCTGCTGTTAAAAGAAGTTCTTCCTTTCTGGTTCCCGATTTGTTTATGTCTATCGCAGGGAAGATTCTCCTGTCTGCAAGTTTTCTATCAAGGACAAGTTCCATATTACCCGTTCCTTTAAACTCTTCAAAGATAACTTCATCCATTCTGCTTCCTGTTTCAATCAGTGCAGTTGCAATAATGGTAAGACTACCTCCCTCCTCAATGTTTCTTGCTGCTCCAAAGAATCTTTTAGGTTTGTGGAGAGCGTTCGAATCTACACCTCCTGTCAGTGTTTTTCCACTATGAGGAATAACAACATTGTGTGCTCTTGCTAATCGTGTTATGCTATCGAGTAAAATTACAACATCATGTCTTTGTTCAACCATCCTGCGTGCTCTTTCGATTACCATATTGGCAACCTGGACATGACGTTCCGCTGGTTCATCAAATGTTGAGCTGATTACTTCCCCCTTTACCGATCGTATCATGTCTGTTACTTCCTCAGGTCTTTCGTCAATCAAGAGAACCATCAGTTTAACCTCCGGGTGGTTGGTTGTTATACTGTTAGCAGTTGTCTGAAGAAGAACGGTTTTGCCTGCTCGGGGCGGTGATACAATAAGAGCTCGTTGTCCTTTTCCAATAGGAGTTAATAAGTCAATGATTCTTCTTGAAGTATCAATATTCCCTGTTTCGAGTCTAATTTTCTCATCAGGATATAGGGGAGTGAGATTGTCAAAAATAGTTCTCTTTTTTGAAAGAGCAGGATTTTCATAATTTACAGCTTCAATCTTCAAGAGAGCATAATATTTCTCTCCTTCTTTGGGTGGTCTTATCTGTCCTGACACCGTATCTCCTGTCAGAAGTCCGAATTTCTTTATCTGAGAAGGTGATACATAAATGTCATCGTGACCCGCGAGATAACTGTTTTTTGGTGAGCGCAAGAATCCAAAACCATCAGGGTTTGTTTCTAATACTCCCTCTCCGAAGGTCAAACCATTCTGCGTTGCTTGGGACTCAAGGATGCCAAAGATGAGGTCCTGTTTTTTTAAGGTTGTATATCCTTGAATATTGAGGTCCTTAGCAATCTCCTTAAGCTCTGAAAAAGTCTTAACCTTTAATTCTGCAATTTCCATTTTTTCGTACCTTGTTTTTTGGGTTTAATATGTATGACTACCAGTGCAGAAAGCACCGATAAAGCGGGTAAAACTTATTCGCCGATTCGAGTTTTTAACTTCGTCTTATTATCATCCTTTGGTGGTTTGTTGGATCTGATAGCTGACACAGGGGTTGTCTCTTTGCCTTTCAACTCCTTTCCTGTTAATCGTGCTATTTTACCTCCCCTTTTCCCACTTCCTGAGAGGTTCTCATCAACTCCGCTTTTGTGACTTAACATTATAATAGAACTGTCAATTCTTAGTTTTTTAAATCCTTTAATTATGATATTATCACCACTTTGTAGGGTTATTTCAACTTTACTATCCGTACCAATTCTTAAGCTGTCTCCCCTCATTAGATCAAGACCGAAAGTTAGTTTTTCCCATGTTTTGCATTTTCTTTTTTTTATCTTTGTATTTCCAAGAAGAAAACTCACTTTTCCAAATGGCTTAATAAATGAACTTCCTTTTTCTTCTGCATCACTGGGTGTTGAGTGTTTGTGATAACTAGACTTTAATAGATTAGAGTAATAGTATTTATTGTACATTCCGAGTAGAATGAAAAGTATTGTAATGAAAAGAGCTACGACTATAAAGATTGATGTTAATGTTGTAATGAGAATCTTCTTAGAATTCATTGTAGAATTTTACTATTCACATTATTATAGTAGCAAAAACTAAATTTGTCAAGTGTTTTTTAAAAAAATTTTCGAATATTCTAATAAGGTTTATATTACCTTTGTACCGTTTATTATCAATTCAAATTTACAACCAAGAAAATCTGCAGCCCTTCTTGAAATTATCGTTCGGGAAAGAAAAATTTCAAAGTATTCCATAACCGCAGCAATTGTTGTGTCTATTGTAAGGTTGAAAATTATTTTTGTATCATCCTGGTTGACATCGAGGACAGATTTTGTAGTTGCATAATTAACACGATCGTGAATATCAAACTTAACAAATTCAAGGTTCCTAACTCTACTTCTATGAACATCAGATTTGTCGGAGAGGATTAACGCTGCTGCAACATCACTCACAGGAACCCCATCTTCTTCGTGATGATTACCTATTGCACCTATTATTTCAGAAACATCTTCAACAGGCATTCCCATGGATGAAAGGATGGAATGTACTAAAATTGCACCTGATTGCGCATGATTTTCTCTGTTAATTACATTACCAATATCATGAAGGTATCCTGCAATGCTTCCAAGTATAATAATTCTTTCTTCCTTCTTAAGTTCGGATAGGATGCGTTTTGCTGTTTTTGCAACCCTCTTCGCATGTCTCTCCCCGTGTTCTGTATACCCTATTACTCCCAGGAAATCATCAGCCTTTTTTACGTACCTTTTTACAGCTTCGTTTTTCATTACGTCTATCAGTGTAATCATTGTATTATACCTTTTCTATTTTCCAATTACCATTCTTAAAATTTACGACCACATTATCATTCTCTTTTATTTCCCCTTTGATAATCTTTGATGAAAGTATATTTTCAATTCTTTTTTGTATAACCCTTCTGAGAGGACGCGCTCCATAAATCCTGTCGAATCCTTCCCTGGAAATTTCCTTTTTTGCATCTTCTTTTAGTTCAATCTTAATGTTCTTTTCATCCAGTCTTTTTCTCAAATCAGCAATGTGTATCTCTATTATCTTTTTGATGTCTTCTTCTGTTAGAGGATGAAATACTATTATGTCATCAAGCCTGTTAAGGAATTCAGGTCTGAAATTTCTTCTTACTTCTTCCATAATTCCTGTTTTCATTCTTTCATAGTTATCAGCATTTTCCTGTATCCAGGTAGAGCCGATGTTTGATGTCATAATAATGACGCAGTTTTTAAAATTAACAGTTCTTCCCTGTCCATCTGTTAATCTTCCGTCATCAAATATTTGAAGCAGCACGTTGAAGACATCAGGATGAGCCTTTTCTATTTCATCAAGAAGAATTACCCTATATGGTCTTCTTCTAATTGCTTCTGTTAGTTGACCACCTTCTTCAT
>JAGMEZ010000281.1 GCA_023127905.1 Caldifarciminota bacterium | reverse complement strand
TGTGTTCACAGAAAAGGTGCAACAAGGGCTTTTCCCTCAAACCATCCTGAAATTCCTGTGAAGTATAGAGATGTAGGTCAACCTGTTATTATACCGGGGGACATGGGAACACACTCGTACATTCTTGTTGGAACCCAAGCTGCGATGGATGAAACGTTTGGTTCTACGTGCCATGGCGCAGGTAGGATAATGTCAAGGCATAAGGCTCTTAATATAACAAAAGGAAGGGCTGTATACAGGGAGCTTGAGGATATTGGTATTTATGTACGCTCTGCATCAGTGAAAACACTGCGGGAGGAGGTTCCGGAGGCGTACAAAAACGTAGATGAAGTTGTCGATACAGTTCATAAGGCAGGCATTGGGAAAAGGGTTGTCCGAATGCGTCCGGTGGGAGTGATAAAAGGATAATTTAATATATTACACAGCAAAAAAGGGGTTATCATGAGGTCTAATATTGAATGTATACCATGTATTCTTAATTTTTGCATACGGACTCTTAATTTTTGTGATATAGACGAAGTACAAAAAGAAAAAGTGTTCAAGAAGATTGTAAATCATATTGGGGATTATCCTTTGGATAAATCACCTGCTGCCATTGCCGATTTCGCAACGGGAATAATAAAAGATGAAATAGGTATTGAAGACATTTACAGAAAGGAAAAGAGAGAGCAGAATGAAAAGGCACTGGGTATTTATCCGCGATTAAAAGAGATGGTCAGAGATTCTGAGGATAGGTTAAAAACGGCATTTATGGTATCTGCAACTGGCAATGTAATCGATCTGGGAGCACATGCTGATTTTGATGTAGAGTCAATCCTGCATGATTTTGCAGACATACAATTCTCTAAAGATGACTTCGAGGATTTTCGTTCCAGACTCAATGACTCCAAAACGCTCCTGTTTATTGCTGATAACTGCGGGGAAATAATATTTGACAGGGTTCTACTCGAAGAGTTAAACAGTATTCGAAAGATTGTTGCCGTTAAGAGCAAGCCTTTCATAAATGATGTTACGATTAATGATGTTATTGGAACAGGAATTGATAAAACTGCAGAGATTATTGAAACTGGAACCTGCAATCTTGATTTTGACAGCGATGAAATAAGAGGTGAATTCAAAAAAATCTTCGATGAAGCTGATATTATTATTTCAAAGGGACATGCAAATTTTGAAGCACTCCATGGAAAACGGGCTGATATATATTTTCTCCTCAGGGCAAAATGTGATGTCGTTGCACGAGTAATTGGTGTCAGAAAAGGAGATTTTGTGTTTTGTAGATTCCATTAGTAGAAAAACAATACTTTTGAATTTTGTAACCGCAGCCTTAACCTACAAGCTGGAGTAGCAGGGCTTGCTCTGCGCCTGCCATTGTCTGCCCCGCGTGTCCCGTTAATAATATCTCTCAAGGGTGGGGGTAGTATGAATATTTTTTACAAAGGAGAAGAAATGGTTAAGATGAAAATATGTGTTGTGATAATGGTTTTGTTAATATCAGGATGTTGCATTGCGCCTTATGGTGGTCGTGTGAGGTATGGTGCACTTTTTGATGTAAAAGTCAGGATCGTTGTAGATACAAGTAAGACCATATTTTCTGAGGCAATAGGAAGAGGAGGAGTTTTATCAAGATTTTCTTCACAAATAAAAAGAGCTATAGAAACAGATCTCCAAGCCAATGTATTCCCAGACGTTGTAGAGACTGAAGAAAATCTTGTAATTAACGTTAATATATTATATATCTATGTGAATGCTTTGGGTGCAGGTGAAGCAAATGTAAAGCTGACATTAATGACTCCTGATGGAATAGAAATCAGGACTTATAGTGCGACTGGGTCATGTGGCCTTAGGTTGACAATAATTAAAGCAGCAATGGATGCAGTAGGTGATGCTATGCAAAAAATTAAATTTTCCATAAATGAAGATAGAGATGAAATCAATAAAGAGATTTAGGGGTCAGGTCCCTTCGCGGAAAGCTCAGGACTGGCCCTTCGATAAGCTCAGGACGGTTGCCCAGAATTTTCTTGACTTTTAACGTTGTGTGTATATAATTAATTTGTATGGAAGAGAGAATAACGAATCCTGAACCGTTCTCAGAAGATAGGGATTTTGATAACAGCCTTAGACCTAAAACCCTTTCTGATTTTATCGGTAAGGAGAAATTAAAAGAAAAGCTAAAAATCTACATGGAAGCAGCAAAATCGCGAAATGAATCGATGGATCATACGCTCTTTTTTGGTCCCCCAGGGCTTGGAAAAACTACACTCGCATATATCATTGCGAATGAACTTGGCGTAAATATATCTTCCACATCCGGTCCTATTTTAGAACGACCAGGTGACCTGGCTGGATTATTGACGAATCTTTCAGAACGGGATATTCTCTTTATTGATGAAATCCATAGGTTGAACAGGTCTGTTGAGGAATATCTCTATTCTGCAATGGAGGATTTTTGTCTTGATATCCTTGTTGATGCAGGACCAAAAGCAAGGGCTGTAAAAATAAGCCTTAAGCCTTTTACACTTGTTGGTGCGACTACAAGAACCGGGCTTCTTACCTCTCCTATGAGGGCGAGATTTGGTATTTCTGAAAGGATAGATTTTTATAGTCCTGAAGAACTTAAAGAGATTGTTTCGAGAACAGCTCGGATTCTTGATGTTGTTGTAAAGGCTCCAGCAGCGATAGAGATAGCAAAACGGGCAAGAGGAACACCGAGAGTTGCAAATAGATTATTGAGAAGAATAAGGGATTATGCTCAGGTGAAGGAAGATGGCGCCATAACAAATGATATTGTAATGAAATCGATGAAACTTATGGAAGTAGATGAGAAAGGGCTTGATTCGATGGATAAACTGATATTGAGGACTATAATAGATAAATTTAACGGAGGACCTGTTGGTTTAAAATCGATCGCTGTTGCAGTTGGAGAGGAAAAAGACACTATAGAAGAAGTTTTTGAACCATTTCTTGTTATGGAGGGTTTCATAGACAGAACGCTTCGAGGAAGGGTTGCTACACTACTGGCATACAAACACTTTGGATTGGAAAAACCTGGCGATGGAAAGTTATTTTAAAGGAAGGTTATAAAAGCGAAATGAAACTTGTTAGTGTTTATAAAGCTCCAGATGAGTTCATGGCAAAAACTATTGAGAGTTTGCTCGAGGATAAAAATATAAAAACGGTACGAAAATCATATCAAGTTCCAAATTTGGATAGTATTGTTACATATATTAAAGGGAACTGGGGAGAGATTCTCGTCAGAGAAGAAGATTTTTCGAGAGCAGACGAGCTTGTCAAGGGATTTCTTTCTTAAGTTGCAATTCAGACAATAGAGCATGCGTTCTTAGAAATTTTGCTGTCCCCTGTCATGCTGAACTTGTTTCAGCATCTCGGTTTTTAGACTCTAAAACAATACTGAACTAGTTCAACATAGGATCCAGGGTGACAAAACAGACATATGAACCTATTCCTTTTAAAAGATGAAAAAATTAATGAAAGAGAATGTTCGAAACCTGTCGCAATTATTGAAGTTTTCCTATTTTATGGATGAAATATGACACTCTATTGTCTGAATTGCAATTTCTTAAACATTTCTTGAGAAAATGAAATTGGATGATTTTAATTTCTCTCTTCCAAGGGAATTTATCGCACAATATCCAACTGAAAGAAGAGGCGAGTCAAAGCTTTTAATACTCGATAGAAAATACGGGAAAATAGAGCATAAGATTTTCACTGATATAGTTGAATATTTTTCAAACGGTGATGTTTTGTGCATAAATAATACAAGGGTAATTCCTGCAAGGCTCTTTGGTAAACGTGAAAGAACAAATGGTAAAGTAGAGGTTTTTCTTCTTCAAAAAATAGAAGGTACAGTATGGGAAGTGCTTCTTAGACCTGCAAAAAAAGTGAAACAAGGTGAGAAGATATTATTCAATAAAAAAGTTTCCTGCAGAATTGAAGAAAGGGATGGCTCTGGCAAATGGAAGATTGAGTTTTCTCCACATGTAATTTCAGATAATGAAATATTATCCCTGGGAAACATGCCACTTCCACCGTATATTAAGAGAGAAACTGAGGAATTAGACCAATATAGATATCAGACTGTCTATGCGGAGAAAGAAGGCTCAGTCGCTGCTCCAACAGCGGGACTCCATTTTACAGAAGAGATACTTTCTTGTATAGAGAAAAAAGGGGTGAAAATTGTAAGAATTTTGCTCCATATAGGAATAGGGACATTTAGACCGGTAAAAGTGGAGGATATAACAGAGCACAAAATGGAAAGCGAGTATTATGAAATAGATGAAGAGAGTGCTTTAATAATCGATAAGGTAAAAAAGGAAAAGGGAAATGTGTTTGTGGTGGGAACGTCAACAACAAGGGCGCTTGAAACAGCATTTTACAATAGTTGCCTGAATCCTGGAGAAGGATGGACAGAAAAGTTTATTTATCCACCGTATAATTTTCAAGTAGTCGATCATCTCATAACAAATTTTCACCTGCCACAGACAACTCTTCTCATGCTTGTTTCAGCTTTCACGTCAAGAGAGATGATTCTGCGAGCATATGAAGAAGCAAAAAAGAGAGATTATAGATTTTTTTCCTACGGCGATGCAATGCTAATTTTATGATTGAAGTAAATAATTTAATCTATGGAATCGTATTATAATCTGTGTAATCAAAAAACGTAGTTTTTGCTGGAGGAGATAATGAGGGTCGTTAGCGTTAAGGAGATGAGAGAAATTGACAGAATTGCAATAAAACAACTTGGCATTCCTGGCGTTGTTCTTATGGAAAACGCTGGACAAAGTGTTGTTAGTGCTATGGAAGACTATTTCGATATGGAAAATGTAGAGAATGTAACGATTGTGTGCGGTAAAGGGAACAACGGGGGAGATGGATTTGTGGTTGCAAGGTATCTGATGAACCTGGAAACTAATATTGATGTCTATATTACAGCAGATCCTTCGACTATTTCAGGTGATGCAAAAAAGAATCTTAATATTCTTTCGGGGCTTGGATTAAAACCCAAAGTTATTAAGACCAAAAAAGATTTACAGAAGCTAAGAACTTCAATGACGCACTCTGATATCGTTGTTGATGCAATATTTGGTACTGGTTTCAGTGGGAAAATCCAGGGAATCACGGAAGATGTTGTGAAGGAGTTAAACGAATCAGGAATAAACATTGTCTCAGTAGATACACCCAGTGGGATAGATTCGGATAACGGAGCAGTTATAGGAGAGGCAGTTCAAGCAGACTTAACGGTAACAATGGGATTGCCCAAAGTTGGGCAATTTCTTTATCCAGCAAGGCATTATGTTGGGGAACTATATGTGGCAGATATTGGTTTTCCGGAGCAGGTTATAAATAACGTTGAGGTAAAAGGTACACTGGTTGACAATGAAGTATTGCGTCGTTTTATCCCGTGGCGTGCTCCCAGTCTTCATAAGGGAGCATTTGGGCGTATTTTAATCATTGCTGGGAGCACAGGAATGACTGGAGCAGCAGCAATGGCTGCCACATCCGCACTCCGTGCAGGCGCAGGGCTCGTATATCTTGCAATTCCTGAGCATCTAAACCCTATACTTGAAACCAAATGTACGGAAACAATAACTATACCCGTGCCACAAACCGAGGAAGGGAGCATATCTCTGAATGCATATACAAAAATAATGGATGAAATTAAAAAAGTGGATGTTGTAGCTATTGGACCAGGTATGTCGCAGCATCCTGAGACCCAAAAACTAATAAGAAAAATCGTTGAGAATGCCAATGCTCCCCTTTTAGTTGATGCTGATGGAATAAATGCACTTGTTGGATACACGAAAGTGTTAAAGAAGAGAAAGAAACCTACAGTTATCACACCACATCCTGGTGAGATGGCAAGATTAATTAATAGAGATGTAAGGGAAATTGTAAGGAATAAGGTGAATTTATCACAAAAATATGCTCAAGATTGGAGGGTTACTATTGTTCTTAAAGGTGCTCCAACAGTAATTGCTGAGCAGGACGGTAAATTTTGGTTAAATTCACATGTGAATTCCGGTCTTGCAACTGCAGGTTCTGGAGATGTTTTAACAGGACTAATAATTGGTTTTCTTGCTCAGAGGACCACACCCTTAGCTGCATCAGTTTCCGGGGTTTATATCCATTCACTTGCAGGTGAGATTCTGAAAGAAAAAATAGGGGAGCATTCCCTTATTGCCGGTGACCTCATTGATACAATCCCGCAAGCAATAATAAAAGCATTAAAAGAATAATCAGTTCTGCAGTGTTGCAGTTGTTTTTATGGAGTGCAACGACGGTGTCGTTGCGCTTTTTTTTATGGAGTGCATCAACTCCTCTTGTTACGTTTTAATTATGGAGTGAATCAAATTGGGTGATAGGGTATGGTGAGTAGAGAATTTGACTCGCTTAAGCGTATTTCTGACATGCCGAGCACGACGGTGT
>JAGMEZ010000280.1 GCA_023127905.1 Caldifarciminota bacterium | reverse complement strand
AGATAGCGATGGAGAAGGAGTTACGTTTTGCTATACGTGAAGGTGGTAAGACTGTTGGTGCTGGAGTTGTTACAAAAATTATAGAATAGGCGAGGGAATAATTGATAAAAGAGAAGATAAGAATACGGTTAAAGGCATTTGATCATAAAATTCTTGATCAATCAGTAAAAGAGATTGTTCAAACGGCAAAGAGAACAGGTGCTGATGTTTCAGGACCTATTCCATTACCAACCAAGAGAACGCTTATTACCGTACTACGCTCTCCTCATGTGGACAAGAAGTCAAGAGAACAATTTGAGATTAGGGTTCATAAGAGACTTATAGATATAATTCATACAACTCCCCAGACAGTTGAAGCATTGACAAAATTAGAGCTTCCCGCAGGGGTTGACGTAGAAATAAAAACGTAGATTAAAATGATCGGACTTATTGGTAAGAAGAGAGAAATGACACAGCTTTTTGAAGAAGATGGGACAGTTGTTCCTGTAACCCTCATTGAAGCGAAACCCTGTGTTGTTACACAGGTAAAGACAGAAGAAAAAGATGGATATTCTGCTGTACAATTAGGCGTTGGTCAAAAAAGGAACGTCTCAAAACCTATTAAAGGACACTTACGGAAAGGAAAACTTGAAACGGTTAAATACCTTATTGAATTCAGGGTTTCTGATCCGGAAAATTATTCTGAGGGACAGTTATTGGATGTGAAAATTTTCTCTGAAGGTGAAATAATAGATGTAAGTAGTTTTTCTAAAGGAAAAGGTTTTCAGGGTGTTGTGAAAAGGCACGGCTATTCAGGTGGGCCTGAAACTCATGGTTCAACCTCTCATCGTGTACCTGGTTCGTTAGGTGCATCTGCAACTCCTGGTAGGGTGGTGAAGGGAAAGAAATTGCCAGGTCGAATGGGTGGAAATCGGGTTACGGTTAAGAATTTGAAGATTGCAAAAGTAGAACAAGGGGAAAATATTATTGCAGTTAAAGGTGCTATTCCTGGTAGTAGGAATAGTATTATTATTTTAAGAAAAAAAAGAAATAAAAAGAAAAAGGGCGAAAAGTGATGAACAGCGAAACAACGGTATTTTCAATAAATGGCGAGAAGAAAGAAAAGATTTCTCTCCCATCGGTATTTTCAATAAAGCCGAATAAAAAAATCCTTCATGATGTTGTTCGAATGCACCTTGCGAATAAAAGACAGGGAACTGCTTCAACAAAAGGAAGGAGTGACGTTAGGGGAGGGGGAAGGAAACCATACAGACAGAAGCATACTGGTCGTGCAAGGGCAGGGACAATACGCTCTCCTATTTGGAGAGGTGGAGGTGTTGTATTCGGACCAAAACCAAGAGACTATTCTTTCAAAGTTCCCAAAAAAGTGAAGCGATTAGCAATACGTTCTGCATTTAGTTTGAAGAAAGAAGAAAATGCATTACAAGTTATAGAAAATATTGATTTCGATGTTCCAAAGACAAAAAAGCTTAATGAAATTCTTACGACATTTGAAATTCACAATAAAAAGACGCTGTTCCTTATAGATAAATATTCTGAGAATATTTTCCTTTCAGCGCGAAATATTCCACGCCTTAAGATATCCCTTGCAAAGGATGCAAATACCTATGATATTCTATGGTCTGATGTTCTCCTTTTAACGAAAGGGAGTATTGGAATTATTCAGGAAATCTTTCGAGAGAAAAAAGTGACAGAGTCGGGGATCAGAATAAAAGAATCCGATACGCTGATTAAAGGTGAGAAAGATACAAAAGAAGGATAAAAGAATATGAGTAAAGATCCGAGAAATATAATTATTACACCAATACGAACAGAAAAGACAGAAGATATTCTATCACGTGGTCTAAACAAATATTATTTCAGGGTCGCAATTAATGCTAACAAGATAGAGATAACGAAAGCGATAGAAGAGCTTTTTAAAGTGAAGGTAATAAAATGTGATACTATACGGGTAAAGGGGAAGAGAAAGAGTTGGGGGAGAACGAGTGGAAAGAGAGCTGATTGGAAGAAGGCAATTTTAACATTAAAAGAAGGCGACAAAATCACAATTTTTGAAGGAGCATAGTAAGTAATGAGTGTTAAAAAATACAGGCCCTTATTACCATCATTACGATTTAAGAGTAGTGTTAAAAATAAGGAACTTTCAAAAGAAAAACCCTTAAAAGGACTGACTTCAACAATAAAAAGAACAGGGGGAAGGAATAATCAGGGAAGAGAAGTTGTTTCTTCACGGGGAGGTGGTTCAAAAAGGCATTATAGAATTATTGATTTTAAGAGGAATAAATACGGTATTGAGGCTAAGGTGAAATCTATCGAGTATGATCCTTTCAGATCATGTTGGTTGAATCTTTTAGCTTATATAGATGGAGAGAAGAGATATATTATTGCCCCACATGGATTGAAGGTTGGAGATAGGGTTGTTTCTGGTTCAAATAGTTCAATAAATGTAGGAAATGCGCTTCCGTTGAGAGAAATACCACTCGGAACTGAGATTCACAATATACAGGCTTTACCTGAAAAGGATGGAACGATTGTGAGGAGTGCAGGATGCTCTGCTCAGATTCTCGCAAAGGAGGGTAAGTATGCACACATTAGGTTGCCATCAGGGGAGGTCAAACTTTTTCTTCTTAATTGTAATGCGACTATTGGAGCCGTGAGCAATCCAGAGCACAGTAGTATTTCATCTGGTAAGGCAGGGAGAACCCGTTGGCTTGGCAGAAGACCCCATACAAGAGGAGTCGCAAAAAATCCTGTAGATCATCCGATGGGGGGTGGGGAAGGAAAATCTTCAGGGGGTCGTCATCCCTGTAGTCCTACAGGATTACCATCAAAAGGATACAAAACAAGAAAAAAGAACAAACCAGGAAGCAAGTTTATTATTCGACGAAGAAAGAAGAGAAAA
>JAGMEZ010000028.1 GCA_023127905.1 Caldifarciminota bacterium | reverse complement strand
AGGGGTACCCAGTTAAGACAAGTTCAGGAAAGATGACAAGTTTTACATCTTCCTCCCTCCCTCTTCTTATTAACGTTATTACCTTTTTCTTATTTCCCTCAAAATCACCAACAGTTGGATTTATCTGAGCCAGGGCTATTCTAAAGCTCATCCTTCACCTCCTTCTAAAGCCACAAATTTCTGAAAATTCAATCCGATATTAATTTTTTTTAAAGTGAATTATCAAACTTACTAACAAAGTTATCTCACTTTTTCCTTTAGCATTTTCCTTATTTTATGGCATTTATCAATCTATCGCTATCTTATATTTTTATTACAATATTGTCAAGAAAAATCGTGAAAACTAAAATAAAGCTATTAAGCTGAACTATTTTCAGTATTGTTTCAGGTTCTAAAAAACGAGATGCTGAAACAACCCATGAAACAAGTTCAGGGCATGGTTCAGCATGACACTTTCAGGATTCAGCATGACATGGGACCACAAAATTCTTCAAAACGCATACCCTATTGTCTGAAGTGCAATATAACTTGTTTTTCACTTGACATTAAGCACCAAAAAGTTTATATTGTAAGAAAATGAAAGATTCATCAAAATATAACATGAACCTTGAATTATTATTCAGGAATTTCAGCAATATTGCAATGATAATCATGGACAATTACAATTTCAATTACGTTAATCGTCTTGGTATTAACCTTTTAGGTTT
Source organism: Caldifarciminota bacterium (assembly GCA_023127905.1). Classification (GTDB taxonomy): domain Bacteria; phylum Hydrothermota; class E44-bin80; order E44-bin80; family E44-bin80; genus JAGMEZ01. The sequence goes on along the minus strand of JAGMEZ010000028.1, from coordinate 7,961 downwards.
CAAAGAAGGTGAAATACAAAAGATGAACTTCATCGAACTATTAACACCCGATTCACTCGAAAAGTGTATTGATAATATAAGAACTCTGCGAGAAACAGGAATTTGCCAGCCTTTCATTGTGAATATGTTGAAGAAGAACGGTGAAATTTTATCACTGGAATTATCCGGCATAAAACTTAACGACAATCGCTTCTTCTTCACAGGAAGGAATCTTTCTCTTGAAAGAATAAGTAAAGAAAAACTCAAATACCTTGAAGAATTCAATAAAAATATACTTAACTCGATAGCTGAAGGCATCGTTGTTTTTGATACACAAGGGAGTATCATAAAATTCAATGATTTTATGAAAAGAAATTTTCAATGGAAGAAATCAGAAGTCATTGGAAAAAATGCATTTGAATTGTTTCCAAATTTAAAGAAACATGGATTATTGGAAGCATTTGTAAATATAGTGGATAAAGGTATCTATATGAATAAAAATAACATTCCAGGATTGGGCTTCTCTTCTGGTAAATCTACTGTGATTAATCTACGTGGGTATCCCTTAAAAAAAGGAAAGGAAATAAGTGGTGCAGTAATTATCGTTGAAGATATAACAAGAAGCGAGGAAATATCAAAACAGATAAGAAAAACGGTAGACATAAGAGAGAAGATTCAGCGGATCATTGAGTCCATAATGCATTGCAATACAATAACTGAAATTATCAATAGGCTCTCTCTTGGCATGAGAGATGAACTTGGTTATGAAAGAGGAGTAATCTTGCTTACTTCTAACGGTAAAGAAAATCTCTCACTGATGAAACTTTTCAGTTCAATCAATACTAAAACTGAGATAAAAACAGCAAGTGAGTTGATTACAAAAAACATAAGAAAAGGAAAAGGATTAACTATGAAGGTCTTCAGAACAGGAAAATCAATAATTGTCAAAAATACGGAAAAAGAGAAATCCTTTTTACGAATCTTTCCTGATACTAAATCAAAAATGATTGTACCAATCAGAACAACAGATATACCGATTGGTGTAATAACAATCGACAGCAGAACAATAAATAAATTTGATGAAACGGATCTAAAATTTGCCGAAATGCTTGCAAACAGTGTTGGCATATCAATAGATAAAACAAGATTCTTCGAAGATATTCATAAAAAATTACATTACCTTTCCACTCTTTATGAAACAAGTCAAATGTTTCAAAAAGCAAAACATGGAAAACCAAATTATGACAGTATCCTAAAACAAATCTCTCAGAGCATACCCGGTATAGCTTCTCTGATTATAAGTTTCGACAAAACAGGAAATAGTACTGTCATTTCTTCATGTGGTATGGTTAATGAAATCAAAAAAATATTCGCTAATATTCCAAAAATTGGTAAACAGATAACTATTGAGAAAATAAAAAATGGTAATCCGTTTATTGCAGACAAAATCAAGAAAAAAAGAACTGCATTTTTCAGAAAATTATTACAAAAAGGTATTCAGTCACTATACATATTCCCTTTTTTCACTGAGGATACATTAGAAGGATGCCTTATTATACTTGGTGATGAACAATCGATTCTAAAAAAGGATCAAATATCTTTATTTACTGCGATGGCAAACCAATTTTCCTTCAATTAATCTTAATTCATAAATTCACAATGGAAAACGAAATAATCAAACAATCAGGAAATAATAAAGGTAAAATAGATTATTTTAAATCACTTAACAGCCTAAAAAAATTACTTAAGAATGTTGCACAAGTAATAAATAAAATTTACAGCGCTGATAACGTTAATATCGTCCTTTTCGATGCTAAAAAAAATCTACTGATCCCTGTTGTCTCACTTGGAAAGAAAAACAAAACTCTAAGAAAAAACCATAAAGTGGGTGAAGGAATTACTGGATGCGTTTTCGAAACAGAGAAGACAAATGTACTTCCAAACACGCTCTCTGTTCCAATTTCTTATCAAAATGAGACGATAGGAGTGATAACAATCAATCGTGTTGGGAAAGAGAAATTTAAAAAAGGTGACCTAAAACTGATAAATCACTTTAATCACCATATAGAACAGATAATATCAACCCTGGAAGAGAACAAGATTCAAAAGGATAAAGAGAAAATTCATGAGGCTCTTCATAAATTATCAAATAAACTAACAAATACATGTACAGTTGATACACTTTATAAAAAAATCAAAAGTTTCCTAACAAATAATTTTCCTTATTTATTGTCTGGATTTTTTATTGCAAAAAATGGCAAGTTTCTCGAGTTTGAAAACGGAATCAATTGGGGAATAACACCAGGTACACATTTTAAAATCACTAACAAAACTTTTATTGGATGGGTTGCAAAAAATAAATCTGAACTGATGATTGAAAACATAGCAATGGATAAACGAAAATTTATAGGAAATAAGAATATAACTTCAATCTACGCTTATCCACTATTAACAGGCAAAAAAACTATTGGTGTTATTGTACATGGTATTAAACAACAAACCAAGTGGAATAAGAACGACCTTACAGTGCTTAGAAATTTAAACAGAATAATTTCTCAAGCACTATCAAATATTTTATATGCAAATAAGATAAATAACTATTCAATAAAAATTAAGAATCTCAATGAATTTATTAACAGTATCATAGAAGGATTCCCAAGTGGAATTATAACAATCGACAAACGTGGAAATATCACTCTCATCAATAAAAAAGCGCAAGAAATTCTTGGTTTTTCCGAAAATAATGCAAAAAGTATCACAATTCAACAACTATTTGATTACAAACACGCAACGGTAAATCCTTTATTAGAAACAATAACTAAAAGTAAACCGCAAACAAGGATCGAAACTGACATTGTTGAGAAAAACGGTAAAAAAGTTCCTATCGGCATTAGTACTTCTCCACTGAAGGATGATTCCGGAGAAGTCATTGGTGCAATAGGAATAATGAGAGAATTAACAAAAATAAAGGAAGAAGAAGAAGGATTGAGAAGGGAAGATAGACTTGTCGCACTTGGAGAAATGGCAGCTGGAATGGCACACGAGATCAGGAATCCTCTCGCGGGAATTAAAACAGGTGTTGAATATCTTGGTAGGTTTATTGACGAAGAAAACAAGAATTCTGTCAATTTAATAATCAAAGAAATTACGCGACTAAACAGGATAGTCACAGATATGACCCTGTATGCTAATAGACCCCCAATTAAGCTCGACGAAATTGATATCGAGGAAATTATAAATGTATCACTTGCTTTCCTAAGAAATGAAATTGAGGAAAGGGGAATAGAGATAATAAAGGGTTTTGATGAAAATATTCCTGATGTTGCACTTGATAGTGACCAGATCAGAGAAGTTTTTGATAATACGTTCTTAAATGCTATTCAGGCAACAAAGGAAAACGGAAAGATTATAATAACAACTAACTTCCATGAACAAGAAGATAAGTTTGAGGTTAGAATAACTGACAATGGTACTGGTATATCAAATGAAGATAAAGAAAGAATCTTTAACCCATTTTTTACAACAAAAAAAGGGGGAACAGGATTGGGACTCTCAATATGCCAACGTATTATTTCCGAACACAAGGGAGATATAATTGTTATAAGTAAGCAGGAAAAAGGTACAACGGTGAGAATAGTATTACCAATTAAACCCGAGTTCTAAAGGAGAAATAATATGGAACATGCAAAATTAATGATTGTTGATGACGAAGAAACTCTTGCAACCTTTCTTGCTAAAGTCTTAAAAGAGGATAATCCTGATTTCGAAATAGAGGTAAAAACATCAGGCGAAGAGGCATTAGATGCCCTATCTGAATTTGCTCCTGACATTGTCCTGCTTGATATTAGACTACCTAAAAAAGATGGAACTCAGGTATTAAAAGAGATTAAGGAATTTGACAGAAATATACAGGTAGTTATGATGACTGGTTTTGCTTCACTTGAATCCGCTATTGCTTCCCTCCGCGAAGGTGCTTATGATTATGTAAATAAACCCTTCGAGACAAATCAGGTTAAAACTATTATTAAGAATGCTCTGGAACGGAGAATGCTCCTTAGGGAGAGAGAAATCCTAATAGGTGATCTTTCAGAAGCAAACGAAAAGCTTGCTGAAGCAAATACCATGCTCAAAGAGAAAAGGGCATTAGCTGATAAAGCACTTGAACATAGGGTTGAACAACTTTCTAAATTAGATAAGATTTCGCACAAAATAAATGCTCAGGTAAATATTGAGAAACTGATAAAATTAATTCCTGAAGCAACCGTTAACCTTTTCGGAATTCAAGGAAGCATTATCCTTTTTCTCAATGAAAATAAATCTAACCTCACTATTAAAGGTGGTGCTGGTGAGACTAACATACCTTTTGGAACAGAAATAAGTTCAGATATTATTCCTTTTGATGTATCAGTAACAGAAAAATCTGTCGATCAAGTGATAAAAACTAAGATTGGCAAAAAAGAAATAGGTCCTATCGTTTGCTCGTCACTATCATCTGGCGGAAAAAACATTGGAGCTCTCTGTCTTTTCACAGAAGAGCAGTTGGATAAGAATTCATTACAGCTTCTTAATACATTTTCTTCAACAGCTTCAATTGCCCTTGAAAATGCATCACATTTTAGCGATTTACAAAGAAGTGCCCTCGAAATTATATTATCACTCCTTTTATTAAAAGGATTCAAAGACCCTGTTCTTAAAGCTTCTTCCGAAAGGATCTCAGAGCTTGTGGAATCACTTGCAAATGAAATTGGTGTAGATAAAGAAGATATTAGAAATATAAAGTATGCAGCTTTAATACATGACATTGGAAAGATTGTTCTTCCTGAAGAAAAACCTGACCATAAACAAGTTTTCAAAAAAACATTCGAAATTTTGGGTCATGTAAGATTTATGAAAAAGGCTCTCAATATTGTTAAATATTCCACTGAGGATTTTTCAAAAAAGGGTAAAGATATTCCAATCCTTTCACGAATATTCTCTGTTGTCTATAATTTCGAAGAACTTGCAAAAGAAGGGAAAAATGTATCCGATGTAATCAAATTCCTCGATAAAGAAAAGGGCAAGAAATTTGATCCAGAGATTGTAGAGAATTTTAAAAAAGTCCTTGAATCAAAAATAGAGGAATAATTGAAAATATTTTTTATTCTCATATCAACAGCGTTAATGACATATCCTTCTGGTTGTGAGAAAGATGGGAGGGATAATAGTATGAAAACAGTATTGAGAGAACCAGCAGTTGCAGGTTCATTTTACCCGGGCAAATCCGACGAATTAATGAAAATGTTGGAAGAACTATTTTCAGAAGCAGAAGAGAAAGACATTAAAGGTAAAATATTAGGAATTATCTCTCCGCACGCAGGATATCCGTATAGTGGTTTAACGGCAGCAAAAGGTTATAAACAACTTGAGGGAAAACATTTTGAGACCGTCATAATTGTTGGACCAAGTCATCGTACTTCCTTTAATGCCTCATCTGTTTATAGAGAAGGTGGATGGAAAACACCACTCGGGATAGTCTATATTGATGAAGAAATTGCAAATAAACTCATCGCTGAGGATAAAACAATTGATTATTATCCTCAGGCACATACACTTGAGCATTCCCTTGAAGTTCAGATTCCTTTCCTACAGGTTGTTTTAAAAAATTTTAAGATTGTTCCAATCATTATTGGCGACCAAAATCCAAAAATTTGCGAAAAACTTGCAGATGCTATTGTTAAGGTCTGCAAGGATAAAAATATCCTTCTTATTGCAAGTACTGATCTGTACCATGGTTATTCATATGATGAGTGCTACAGCAGCGACTCGCTTGTATTGAAAACCATTGGAAAATTTGATATTAACGGTTTTAAGAAACTTTATACAACAAAGGAAAATGTAGGGTGTGGTGCAGGACCTACATATACAGTCCTTCGTGCTGCCAAAGCAATGGGAGCCACAAATTGTATTCTCTGTGACCATACAACATCAGGAGATGTTACGGGAGAAAAAGAAGGCTACATTGTCGGATATTCAAGTTTTATAATAACTGCAGAGAAGAAAAATGATGAAGAGATACTATCAGACAAGGAAAGACTTTTTCTTCTTGATATAGCAAGGAAAAGTATAGAAGCATCAGTGAACGGAGAATCAATCCCTGAATTCAAACCCATAACAGAAAGGCTTAAAGAACCCAGGGGGCTCTTCGTCACCCTGACAAAAAATGGTATGCTACGAGGATGCATAGGATATATTCAAGCTATAAAACCTATTTATGCTGCAGTAAGTGAAATGGCAGTTTCAGCAGCATTGAAGGATCCGAGATTCCCCCCTGTGTCTTCAAAAGAAGTCTCGCAATTAAGTATTGAAATATCCGTACTTACACCCCTCGAAAAGATAGATAATCCAGAGGTTATTTCAGTTGGCAGGGACGGAATCTTCATAAAAAAGGGCTTATACTCAGGTCTCCTCCTTCCACAGGTTGCCACAGAGTACGGATGGGATAGGGAAAAATTCATTGAGGAAACCTGTCATAAGGCTGGTTTACCATCCAATGCTTATAAGGATCCCGAGACCGAAATTTTTATATTTCAGGCACTCATCTTTAACGAGGAAGAACTTAGGTAAGAGTTCTCAATTATGTAGCTCTATGCTGCAGTATTGCAATTGTGTAGTACTGCAGTAAATTCATTTTAAATCAATAAAAAACATGAGGGTTTTTTTCTTATTTACTCTATTCTTAATCCTTATTACTATATTCTGCAGGAACAAGGAATCTGTAAACGAAGAGATTCCTTTAAGATCCTCTCCCCCGTTTGTCGTAATCCATCAAGAAACACTCTATGTTGAAATAAGCGATACTGAGAAAGAAAGAGAAATCGGATTAATGTTCGCCGATAAGCTAATTGAAAATTGTGGAATGCTCTTTATCTTCGAAAACGAGAGACAACATTCATTTTGGATGAAAAATACAAAAATCCCGATTTCTATTGCATTCATTAACAGCAAAAGAATCATTGTGGATATAAAGGATATGGAACCTATGACAGAAAATATCCACATATCAAGATTTTCTTCCCTCTATGCACTTGAGGTAAACAAAGGATGGTTTAATAAACATAATGTCGTAATTGGTGATACAATTTATTTCCATTTCTGATGCACTAAGGATGAAGAAATATGCCAATAAAATATATCGTCTTTTTACTCTTATTTTTGCTAAATAAACCGAATGAAGTCAATCTCATCTCAAACAGATATTTTGATATTTACTATCCATCACCAAGGAAAACTATAGCAAAAGAAGTAAGCGATTATTCTGTAATTGAACTTGAAAGAATTTCAAGAAATCTTTACATGCATGAAGTCCCAAAAATTAAAATATTAATTCTTGAACAAAATGAATTTAATCAAAAATATGGTAACTATTTACCAGAATGGGGTATTGGCTTTGCAATTCCTGAAAAAAATCTTATATTACTAAAATTCCCGATATCATTCGTCAACCCATCCAGATTGAAATTTATAGTCAGTCACGAAATTGCCCATATCCTCATTCATAAAAAGGCGGGTGTATTCATTCCACGATGGTTCGACGAGGGTACCGCAATTTACCTTTCAAAGGAACCAAATTTTATCGATGATATAAAATTATCCCTTGCAATACTTTGTAAGAAGATAATCCACCTTAAGGATTTGGAGTTTTCATTTCCTCGTTCCGGCACAAGAGCAAATCTCGCATATATTGAGTCTGCCTCAGTAATTGAGTGTCTTATCTCAGAACATGGACCTTACATTGTTAATCAAATTCTAACTGAAACAAAGAAGTCAAACGATTTTGAGCGTGGATTTCAGATTGCAACAGGAACTGACGTTGCCCTCTTTGAACGGGAGTGGCGCGTCTGGTTAAGAAAAAAATTCACGGTAACGTTCATTCTTAAACCAAACATCTTATTCATGATAGTCGCATTATTTGTTCTCATCATTGGGGTAACACGAAAGTTACG
>JAGMEZ010000279.1 GCA_023127905.1 Caldifarciminota bacterium | reverse complement strand
GTACTCTGTGAAAAACCGGTATAGTTATTGCTGTGCCCAGGTGTGGAGAACCGTTGGGAGAAATCAACAGATGGATTATTTGTATCTTTACCATCTGGATTTCGTGAGAGGCTCATTCCAAATGAAACAAACATTGCGGAATTGGTAGAACCCATTTCTCCACCATCTCCGAACCAGACCGCGTCAATCTCCTTTTTTGTATTATCAAAAAGGTGGATATTGTCGCCAGTCTCTGAAATGATTAAAACGTCTCCATACTCAATGACGTTTTTTGTGAGCCCCCACAGGGAAACCATCACATCTCTACTTGCTGCAAAAATGAGAAATCCCTTTGGATCAATAACAGTTCCTGCCGGTATATCAAATGCACTACTGCCATCTTTTGAAGTACTTAACTTCCACCCGCTTATGTCTATTTCGTTGCTTGTTTTATTAAATAACTCAATCCACTGGGTTTCGTTACTGTTGGTTCTTGTTGTATAGTAAATTTCATTAATGGCTATATCTTCACCAAAGAGAAACGACAGGAAAGTTATTAAGCAAAGGAATACAAACAAGTAATTCCTCATAAACCTCCTTTCACATCTATAACATAATAATATAGAATAATGTGAATTTTGTCAAGTGTTTTTTTTGTTTTCTTGAAGAAAACAATGATTACATAGATTACATCTAAGATTACACAGATTTCGCCACTCCATTAACAGGTTTCCTCAATCCTTGTGAGTTAAAGATATAAGCATTATACTTAATTTGCTGAAATTTATATTATCGGTGTCGACATTATGATTTTGGTGTTTGGATCTTCTGTTTAGAGGAGGTCTGTTCGAGAGTACAGTATGCCTTCATAGGTTGAAACCCTGGATACTATTTTTTTGTCCCTCTCAAGCCGTTTGAGAATTTTGTTTAGATAGAAGGGGGGGAAAGGTGTGATTAAGTAGAGATGGAAGTAAGGAACATCTTTTGTTATCTTTGAAAGAATGAAGTCTTCCATCAGGAGAGGTTTCTTAACAGGTAACCTATTTGCTTTCCTGAGGTATTCTTTAAAAGCATTCTCAACTGAAAGCACATTTGATATGGTTTTAAAGAGGGATACGGGATCTCTGTCGAGTTCTGTAAACATAAGAAGAAAATCTGCCTGTGTTTGCCTTTTCTTAATCATCCTTTTTGTTATTTTTAAATCATCCTGTGAAGCACCAAAAATCTTCATTCCTTCATCAGCTACTGAGAATATCTCCGGGAAGATTTCTGAAACAGGTTTTTCTTCACCATCCCAGTGAAATATTGCCTGCAAGCCGTCTTTTGCGGCTCTGAACCTATTAATCGCTTGCCATTTCATTATATCTTTCTCTTCTTTTATTTTCTTCATTCTCATCCCAACACCATACATAAGCCCTGCAGAGAGGGCAACATATTCTTCCATTAAATTTATAACTGATGTCGAGTCAAGGCACCTTATTTCAATGGTTGGTTTGCGTGGAAGTCTTACCTGAACATCCTCGCCCCATCCTCCTCTTGCTAGATGTGGGATCCTCATTTCGATAGGGAATGAACACCACTCAGCATTATAGATAATTCTGTAGCTTTTAAATTCCCCTATGTCAAACCTCGAAAAAGGACTGTTACAGGCAAGTGCAATAAGGCAAGGAACATATTTTATCATCCCATTTGCTATACGTGTTGCATCGGTAAAGTCTGTTACAGTCCCGATATGGATGTGTGAACCTATGGGCATTTGTTCTGTTGGACGTGCACCGATAGGAATAATTGTAAAACCCTTCCTTTTGGCAATTTTCATTGCAAATTCAATGAGTGTGGTATTTTTTTCCTTAAATTCTTGCCAGTCTGAGATGATATCCATACGTAGTTCCAGAAGGTCGATATCGATTCCAGCCCGTGCCCATGGAATTTTCCTTCGTATCTCATTAGCAATCTTTTTAATTTCGTCCTCACCGACAGATTCCGTAGTATTTTTCAATACAGCCATTTCCCAGTCGTAACCAACTGTTAGAGAGTGAAAGGGATTTTTATTGCTCAAGTTCCACCTTCACTTTCAGGTTTTTGTCCTTTATAGAAGCTGTTACTTCCATTGTTTCTTTATTTTCTATTGTTGTATAGTAGAAGAAAGTTCCAGGTATACCAGGAACTTTAAGATTTAACATTTCATTTGTTTTATTAATATTCTTTCTTTGTAGTGATATGGACTGTTTCGATTTATTTCTTTTTGAATAGTAAACAAAACAGAGAGGAACAAAATCACCAGTTGCTTTACCTCGAGATGCGAATAAAACCTCTTGTTTCTGAAAAGAGAAATCGTTTGCTATCGCTATCAATGTTCCATATTTCTTTTTTTTCTTTGGTTCTATTTTTTTCTCTTTATATGTGATGTGCAATCTGGGAGTTCTTTTTTTATCACCTGTCCATATGAAATCCAGTTCTTCTTTATTGAAAAAAAACAATAGGATGTCGTTCGAATTTTCTCTTTCAAGGACAACAGTGCCTGGATCAGGTGAGAAGTAGAGATGCTGCCATTCCCACCATGCTTCATCTTCCCATCCCCTCTTAAATAAAGGTTTATTGAATCTTATCGTATTTATCCCACTTTTTGTTGGAATATGAAAAAGATTGTGATAATCTGGGATTCCTCCCATAGCAAAGAAAACCCGTTGTGTCAGTCTTATACTCTTTTTTTGTTTTTTCTTCTTTTTATCCTTCTTTTTCGTTTTTTCTGGTTTAAAGATAATATTAAACGTTTTTAGCAAACCAGGAAATTCGTTGTAGAAAGTAAATTGTTTTCTAACAGAGATACCCTTTTCTTTTTTCATCTTATAGGAAAAACAAATACTGTTATTATCATTGCTCTTTTCACTTTTAAATTTTCCATTCCATAATTCATCGGGTTTTCCTTGTTTTGATAATGTTTCTTCAATTCCGCCAAGTTCTATGTATCCTTTGTCCCTTATAAAATTCCCTCCAAAAAGTTCATTGTTCATTGTCCCATTATTCCTGAGTTGCCACAAGCGTGCTCCGTACTGTGGTGCAACGACCGCAGTTAAGAAAGGATTGTCAAAAACAATCTCGTGATTTCCGTCTCCATCTATATCTTTTTTTGTGAAATTCCTCCATCTCTTTACCACTGTTCCTTTCTTAAGAGTACTGATGCATTTTCTGGTCTCATCCTGATTTAATATAATAAGGTCACCTTTTTTGATAGTCCAGTCTTTAAAAACTATCCGTTCTATGGTAAAGGTTTTTCCCCGAATGCCAGCGGGTAGTATGTATGATTTCCGTGCAGGTCCTTTTATTTTGACCTTTAGGGAAAGCGTTTCGTATTCAAAACCCTTAATTTTTCCTGTTTCTTTTTTTATTCTTCTACTGATTATTTCTGTGAGAAGCCTTAACAAGAATCCTCCTCTTTATTTTTAAGAAAATAAACACTAACACAAGTCACACTTTCTTGAATTAGTAAAATTCAAAGAGTGCATAATACAATAAATTATAGATTATGTCAAATATTTTTTAAGAGAAAATCCGGGGTCAGGCTTTGATAATTTGATATTGACAAATGAGGTGTAATGTGGTATTTTTTATTTATGGCAAGGAAACCGAGAATTTCTTTTCCTGGCGCACTACATCATGTTATAATAAGAGGAAATCACATGGAGAAGATATTTACAGATGATAAGGATAGAGAGAAATTTCTGCGATTTTTGAAGATATACAATGAAAGATATAAGTTTATGTTGTATGCTTATGCTCTTATGAAAAACCATGTACATCTATTAATTGAAGAGGGTGAGATACCACTTTCAAAAATTATGCAAGGGATAGAACAGAGTTATACACAGTACTATAATAGAAGGTTTAAGAAATCTGGTCATCTTTTTCAGGGGAGATACAAAGCATTGTTATGTGATAAAGAGAATTACCTTATTATTCTGGTGAGATATATACATCTGAATCCTGTGAGGGCGATGATAGTGAAGAGACCGGGAGATTATAAATGGTCAAGTCACAATGCATATGTTACAGACGATAATGGAGACTTTGTTAATAAAGAGTTTGTATTATCTCTATTTTCAGGGAATAAGAGAGTAGCAATTAAGAGGTACAAAGAGTTTATTAAGGATGGGATGGAGACAGAAGAGGAGCTAAGTTATATTTCTGGGAATTATGTAGGAGATGAGGAGTTTATTGGTAAGATGGAGAAGAAGACAACACAACTCTCCAGAGAAGAATTAAATATAAATTTGGAAGAAATTACAAGACTTGTTACTGATAAATTTAATGTAGACAAGCGATTATTATTTGAAAAGGGCAGGGGAAGAGTAAAAAGCAAGGTAAGGGGGATAGTAGGTTTGCTTGCAAGAGATATAACTAATATTACTTTGAAGGAGATATCTCATTACTTCAATCGAGATTCTTCAACAATGAGTATAGCTATTGCTAAGATTGAGCGTGAGGTTGAGATTGATAATGACCTTTGGAGATATTTAAGTGAGTTGAAAATACAGATAAAGAAGTTTACATAAATATCCAAATATCAAATTATCAAAGCCTGACCCCGATGTCTGGTTTCTTTTTTCTTGACGAATTGTTGCCTGTGTGTTATATTTAATTGATGGATAAAATTCTCTTAAGAGAGATGGTTTTTTATGGACACCATGGCTCAGATTCAGCAGAAAAGGAATTAGGACAACACTGGGAAGTTGATGTAGAGATCGAAGGAGACTTTTCAATTCCGGCAAAAACAGATAATTTAAAGGATACGATTGATTATAGGAAGGTTTACCGACGGGTTAAGGATGTGATTGAAAATGAGAATTTTTCATTACTTGAAACGATTGCAGAGAGAATTGCAGAGAAATTACTTGACTCTTTTCCTGCTTATGAGGTCGTTGTCAGGGTAAAAAAGCAGCATCCCCCACTTGGAGGTCCCATTAAATATGCCTGTGTCGAAATTAGAAGAAAAAGACATTAAGAAGACAGTTTATATTGCAATCGGGTCAAATCGTGGCAGTAAACGTGAGAATTTGCATAAATCCTTAGAGTATCTGATGAAAATTGAAAAGACAGATGTTATTTCGATTTCACCTTTCTATGATACAGAGCCCTATGGATATAAAGAACAGCCACAGTTTCTTAACGGCGTTGCAAAAATTAAAACTACATTGCTGCCATTAATGTTATTGAAAGAGTTAAAGAGAATTGAAAAGAAAATGGGTAGAGAAAATGGGGAAAGATGGAGACAGAGAATTATAGATTTAGATATACTATTCTACAATTGTATTATTTTTAATAATAAGGATCTTGTTATACCACATCCAGATTTGCACAATCGGTCATTTGTTCTAAAACCAATGAACGATTTGAATCCGGATTTTAAACACCCGGTATTTAAGAAAACCGTTCGTCAACTTCTTGAGGAATTACATGGAAAAATTTAAGTATCTCGTAGTAGAAGGAATTATTGGTGTTGGGAAAACATCACTTGCGGAAATGCTATCAAAAAAAATAAATGCGAAGCTTATCCTTGAGGTTGTCGAGGATAATCCATTTCTCCCCAGTTTCTATACTGATATGGATGTTTATGCTTTTCAAACACAAATCTTCTTTCTTCTTTCAAGACACAAGCAGCAAATGGAGTTAAAACAGATGGAGCTTTTTTCCACCAATCTTGTAACTGATTATATGTTTGAAAAAGATAAAATATTTGCGAATCTTACCTTGAATGAGACTGAAATATCCCTTTATAATAAAATATTTGATATTCTTAAAAAAGACATTCTTAAATCCTCTCTGATTATCTATCTACAGATAGACCCTGAAAGGGCATTGTCAAGGATTAAGCAGCGTGGAAGATTGTTTGAGAAGAATATTAGCCTTGATTACCTTAAAGACTTAAATGAGGCTTACAATCAATTCTTCTTTCACTATGAAGGTTCTCCCCTTCTAATAATAAATGTTAATGAGATTGATTTTATTAATAATGAGGAGGATTTTAATACACTTCTGAGAGAAATAAGGAAAGAAGAAAAGGGAATGAGAGTGTTCCTTCCGAGATCCTCTAAGCTATTAAAATAGTATGAGGACAATTACTCACATTGATAGGATGCAAAAAGTCTCCGATGACTTGAAGAAGGAGGGGAAAACTATAGGTTTTGTTCCCACAATGGGATTCATTCACGAAGGACATTTGTCTTTGATTGATATTGCAAATAAGAATGCAGATGTAACTGTGGCAAGTCTCTTTGTAAATCCGAAACAGTTTACCCCAACAGAGGACTACAGATGCTATCCCCGGAATCTTGCGCGGGATAAAAAATTACTTAAGAAAAGGGGTTGTTCTATCTTCTTCTATCCAGATGTCGATGCTATGTACAGTAAGTATTTTAAAACAGAAGTATATGTCAGGAATTTAAGCAAGCTTCTCTGTGGTGTGAGGAGAAAGACACATTTTAAGGGTGTTACCACTGTTGTTGCAAAACTTTTTAACATCCTGAAGCCTGATATTGCAGTTTTTGGGCAGAAAGATGCACAGCAGGTAATAATTTTAAAGAGGATGGTTGAAGATTTGAATTTTGATGTAAAAATAGTAATTGGACCAATTATTAGGGAAGATGATGGTCTTGCAATGAGTTCGAGAAATATATATTTGAAAAAAAAGGAGAGAGAGGAAGCATCTGTAATATTTAAATCGTTAAAAGAGGCAGAAAAAATGATACATGATGGGGAGAGAAATGCATCAAGAATCAAAAAACGAATGCGGAGAATGATTTCTACAAAAAAGAGTGCAGCAATAGATTACATCAGGATAGTTGAAACAAAAGAACTACGTTCCGTTAATGAAATAAATGGAGAGATTCTTATTGCAGTGGCATGTTTTTTTGGAAAAGCAAGACTTATTGATAACATAATCATTAATTTATAATAATGAAAAAATTCGTTTGTGTAATTTTGGCTGCCGGTAAAGGCAAGAGAATGAAATCACGGCTTGCAAAGGTTTTACATCCGGTATGTGGAAAACCGATGCTCTTTTATATGCTTGAACTCTCAAAGAAACTAAAAATTGCAAAGACAATTGTAGTAGTTGGAACACAAAAAGAAAAGGTAATTGAGGAGTTTGGTAGATGGGATGTTTCGTTTGTAAATCAAGATAGGCTTCTTGGAACTGGCGATGCTGTTCTTAGAACAAAGAGTGCATTGATTGATATAAAGGCTGATGTTATCGTTCTTGTTGCAGATACACCTCTCTTGAAAGAGATAACAATTAAAAAGATGATGAGGATGCATTCAGAAAATAATTCTGATATAACGCTATTAACAACTTTAATTGAAAATCCTACAGGATATGGGAGAATTATAAGAGATGGAGATAGGATTGTGGGGATTGTTGAAGAGAAGGATGCAACGAGAAGAGAAAAAACAATAAAAGAGATCAATGCAGGTGTTTATATTTTTAATAAAGAGAAACTATTTCACTACTTGAGAAAGATACAGCCAGATAATATTCAGAAAGAGTA
>JAGMEZ010000278.1 GCA_023127905.1 Caldifarciminota bacterium | reverse complement strand
ATAACAGTGATCTTTCCTGTTTTTTTAAATATTTGAGTAACAAAGTTATAGAAGTAAATACCCTGTGGGACCTTAATACCATTTTTATTCTTTCTATCCCATAAAACAGTATGAGTGCCAGCATTTACCTTTCTATCAACGAGTCTCCTAATGAGCCTTCCAGCAATATCGTAGATACTAATCCTCACATCTGTTTTTGTTGGAATTGTATAAACCATCGTTCCTCTTGTGCTCATAGGATTAGGGAAGAAATTAACATGGTAGTTGTATTGCTTCATTGATGGTTCTTCTTCAACCGCTCCACCATATTGTAGTATGAATTTTACAGGCTCAATGTAAGGATTCTCTTCAGGGTCATTAGAATATATTGAAAGACTACTGTAATGTATCCCACTTGAAAGTCCGTTCCTCGTTACTGTAACAGTCACATAATCGGTACTTTTGGCGGGTATTCTTAATGTATTTGGAACTATAGAAATAATCCATGAATCACCTGGAATGATTGAATCTACAAAAAGTGAATCAATCCCTACATTATTGATTGTCATAATCTTAACTGTATCTGTATCAGATGGCTGCCAATAATGAACAATACCCCTTATCATAAAATCACCAGGAAAGAAATTATCCAACAACCAGGTAGTGCCATTATACCAGTAATTATATCCATCCAAGCTACTATCAAGTCCCATGTAAATGGATGGTAATGTGAGGTCTTCCCATCCAGCATAAAAACTGCCTCCAATAAAATAGACTGGTGTTGGCAAATTAACCCTGTACCAGTTCCCATATACTGGATTTGTAATCGTTCCATTTGCAACCTGTGTGCCTGGAAACCTGTTTGGACCATCATCATCCCAGACAGACCAGTGAAGTGATGGATTTTGATTGTTTGGGTCCCCTGGATAATAAAGAACAGCAAAGAGGGTGCAGGGTCCTGCTGGTGTTAACTTTACCCCTTCCTTCAAGGAAAGTTCTCCATTTGTTCCCCATCCACTAAGAATTCCATCGTCTATCTTAACTGTATCTTCATCTCTTCCTGTTGAGGGTTCAATAATACCTTCTCTTGCATCTGGAAGGATTAGTTTGAATATTAGTGTGTCAGGTGTTACATCAATATCAGGTGCTCCATAAGAAACAATAGCCCTTATCATTAAATCACCCTCGAAACTAGGGTATACATTCCAAACCCATCCACTTCCTATTCTAAAGCCAACTGCCCTTCTATCTCCATAATCTGTAGAAGAGTCTGTAGCACACCAAAGGGTATCATCGGCGTATGGAAGCCAGTAACCAAACCAGAAATCATCTGCATCTGTGTACCCACCTGTAAAATCTCCTCTATTCCAACTTGGAACTGATGAAGCCTTGACAATAATTGGTCCATCAACAACACTCCCAGGATGACCCCCATTATCATCCCAAACAAATAATGTGCAAAGAGGAGAAACATTTAAAATATCCCATATTTGAAAAATTCCTGCTTTTACAGTGCAGGGATGAACTGGTGTAAACCTAACTGCCCAGAAAAGTGCCCGCCAACCATGATAACCAGTGGAAACATTCCCATCATCGTAGTAAAGTGTATCAAGTTCTCTTCCAAATGGGTTTAGTAGTTCATTGTTTTGGGTTTTTATAACAACAGGTTTTGATGAGGGTTTGAGAACGATTTCCCTTTTGTATTGTATAGGTTCATTTGCTAAGATAAAACCTGTAGAAAATAAAACCATAAAGCAAAACAAAAGGAATTTTTTCATCATAAACATTTTTTATGTTGTCTTATTTTATATTGAAATTTCTCTTTTGTCAACAATTTTTTCCAGCAAAAATCAAAAAGAACTTGACAGATCAGTAACAGAATACTATATTTATAATAGTTTCAAAAGGAGGTTCTGTTGAGAAGGATATCTATTTCGTTAATTTTGATAATTGTTTTTCCTCTTTCCATCTATCCTATGAGATACTGGAATATGTATGAGATAGCATCAATTACAGCACCTCCAGGTCAAGGAAATCCTTCTTTTGGATCTGCAATGTCACATGGAGATGTCAACGGAGATGGATTCTCTGACCTGGTTGTTGGTAGTTTTAATTTGGGTTATCCTGGAAAAGTTTATGTTTGGTTTGGAGGAGTTCCTTTTGATACGGTAATAGACATTACAATTACTGGTCCTACTACAGGTGCATTTGGTGGAGCTGTTGCATGTGGTGATGTAAATAATGATGGATATGACGACATTCTTGTGGGAAGATATGCATTTGAGGCAAGACTTTACTATGGCGGCGATCCTATGGACACAACAGCAGATTGGATTGTCCATCGCCCTTCTTCAAGTCTCTTTTCTTGGTTTGGACACTGGGTTGCTATTTCTGATTTGAATGGTGATAATTATTGGGATATGATAGTTGGCGACCCTCAAAAAGCAGAACATCCTCATTTCACTCCTGGTGCAGTTTATATATACTGGGGTGCAGAGAATCCCGATACTCTTTGGGATGCAATCATTCATGGAGCTGATAATAGCAATTTTGGATGGAAATTATCCAGCGATTATGATGTAAATGG
>JAGMEZ010000277.1 GCA_023127905.1 Caldifarciminota bacterium | reverse complement strand
CATATCCCCGGAACCCTGGTACAAAAGAATCGAAGCACAGTGGGGCGGACGGCTTAGGATACTGGGATCCGTGTCCAGCTATGATGATGACACTATTTTCGCTGCAGTACAGAACGATCCCTACTACGACGGCACCGCCGATTTCCGGTTGACCAATGTTACCTACTTAAATCCTCGCTTATATTTTGCAATAGACTATGAGGCCATCCTATCAGGTGGAGATACCCGACAGGTTCAAAACGAACTGCAATCTCTACTTCCCGACACCATTCCGGATGATTTTGTCATCATTCGCGGTCCGGTAACCGATGAACTTCGATTTTTTGACCTGACTAAAACTATCAGTGAAGAGAACAGTTACATTCTTTACAACCGATTAGACCGGTTATCCCTGACACTGGAACCGGAATGGGGTATGGTTCGCATCGGCCGACAGGCCGTTACATGGGGTAACGGATTCCTTTTTAACCCCATGGATCTGTTTAA
This sequence comes from Caldifarciminota bacterium, assembly GCA_023127905.1. Classification (GTDB taxonomy): domain Bacteria; phylum Hydrothermota; class E44-bin80; order E44-bin80; family E44-bin80; genus JAGMEZ01. The sequence goes on along the minus strand of JAGMEZ010000277.1, from coordinate 1,737 downwards.
CCCCTTTGCGCCTACGCAAATTGATCGGGATTACAAGATCGGAGATGATATGGTATATACCCTGTATTCGTTGGGTCAGACCGGTGACTTTCAGCTTCTTTACGTGCCGCGACGCGACCTTGAAAGTGGAAATGTGGAATGGGACCAGTCCTCGTTAGCAGGAAAATTACATTTTGCTGTAGCAACAACCGAGTTTGATGTGATGGCTGCTGCCCATTACGGGGATTTTGTAACCGGCTTTGGCAGCAGGGGTTATCTAGGGGATGCTGCCTGGCGACTGGATGCGACGTGGACGTTTCTATTACAGGAGGACAGTGATCAGGACGGATACCTGTCGTTGGTTGCGAATATGGATTATTCCTGGGTCTGGTGGAGAAAGAATTTCTACGGCTTTATCGAGTTTTACTTTGATGGTCTGGGCGAGGAGAATTATTCCGAGGCGATTACCAATCAGGCCCTAATGGAACGAATCGTTCGGGGAGAAATTTTCACTTTAGGACGGAAGTATCTTTCAGCTTCAGTTAAGGTGGAATTGCACCCTCTGTTCAATGTCTTCTTAACTTCAATCGATAATATAGCTGATCCATCCGGAATTTTCCAGCCATACGCGGTCTGGGATCTTACCAAATCCTTTCAACTCACTTTCGGTGGAACCATACCTTGGGGCGGTTCCGAGACAGAGTTTGGCGGTTTCACGATGCCCGGGACCGAATTTCAGTTTCAGCCCTCTGTGAACGCCTTCCTTTGGTTGACCTATTACTTCTGAGGCATTTGGTTAGGAATTCTGTAAATGATGGAGCCTGATAAGAAGATACAATGCGATCTTGAGCGGAAGACCAGGATAAAGAGAAATACAAACCCTCTCTCTAATCTTTGACGCAGAGCACCGCCGAAGGGTTCGATTATCAGATCCTCAATGGAGGTGTGCGGATCGAGGGATGAGGGATCTCCAGTTTGCAGTGAAATGTTCTATTACAAAACGAGGTAGCATGCTTGGGGGAAAGAGAAAAATCTCTTTGATGATCGTTCTTATGATATGTGCCGGAGCAGTTTTTAGTAGATGTAGCACTGCGGAAAAACACAGTGGATTTCCCTTTAAACAGCCTGTGGTAGATCCAGATATCTATGTTGACATTTATGACTCGGATAGAGCCTGGGCCGGTACTACATTGTTGGCGGACAACCACAGACCTCAGAGGCCGAGAATAGTTGAGGTGAACATGCACGGGGAGATTGTTTGGGAATATGTGCTTCCGGGATATCTGAGACGCTATACCAATCCCGGATTTGATGTTGAATGGCTGTCGAACAATAACATACTTTTTGTATTGCCTCACAAGGGTGTATATGAGATTGATCGAAGCGGCACTATTGTCTGGTCGTACATGGACAGCAAAGTAACCCATGACGCAGACCGTCTGCCAAATGGTAATACCTTGGTGGTGTGCGGTGGTCGAGACGATATGAATCAGGCACAGGTGAAGGAGGTAGATCCAAAAGGGAGGATTGTATGGTCCTGGCGCGCCCGAGACCACTTCTATCGATTACCGTATAAGGATATCTATCTTGATGGCTGGACTCATGCGAATGCGGTCACAAGACTGTCGAATGGGAACACTTTACTTAGCCTGAGGAATTTCAACTTCGTAGTTGAAGTCGACCCTCAGGGGGAAGTGGTCAAGACTTTCGGAGAAGGGATTCTCTACTACCCACATGACCCGGAAGTTCTCCCAAATG
>JAGMEZ010000276.1 GCA_023127905.1 Caldifarciminota bacterium | reverse complement strand
GTTGGGGCTTGTCCCCAACAAATTAAAAAATGGATAATAGTTTGATTATGAGGAATAAAATGGGAAAGATAGTTGCAGTTTGTGTGGGAAAGGAAAAGGGAAGGAAGAAGGAGGATGTTGGTAAGGCAATTATTAAGAAAGCATATGGAATACTTGGCGATGGACATGCGGGAACAGACAGGGAAGTAAGTCTGCTGGCAATTGAAAGCATAGATAAGATGAAAAAAATGGGCGTTGATGTGGGCCCCGGTGCTATGGCTGAAAATCTCACAACGGAGGGAATAGACCTCCTTTCTCTTCCCATAGGAACAAGGCTTAAAATAGGTGATAAGGTATTAGTTAAGGTTACACAGATTGGAAAGGAATGCCATGACCATTGTGAAATTTTCAAACAAGTTGGTGTTTGTGTAATGCCGACTGAAGGTATTTTTGTTAAGGTATTAAATGGTGGTGAGGTTCAAACAGGAGACAGTATCAGTATAATAGAAGGAGAGTAGGTAGTAGGGAGTAAGGAGTAGGGAGTAAGGAGTAAGGAGAAGAATGTAGGCACAGGCATCACGAAATAAGTTGTAGCGTTGGGGCTTGTCCCCAACTTAAATAGGCACAGTTTTCAGCCTATATGTTGATGTTTAGAAAGGAGGCGAGGATAGATAATGATAGAAAAAGTCAAAGGAAGAGTGATAAAATTAGGGGATAATATTGACACCGATGTGATTTACCCAGGTAGATACCTTCCTATCATCGATGCAGAGGAAATGGGATTACATGCACTTGAGGGTCTTGATCCTGATTTTCCAAGTAAGATTAAAAAGGGTGATATTATAATTGCAGGTAAGAACTTTGGATGCGGGAGTTCTCGGGAACAGGCAGCTACGTGTCTTAAATCTGCAGGAATATCCGCAGTTGTTGCAAAATCTTTCTCAAGGATTTTTTTTAGGAACGGGATAAATCAGGGTATACCAATTGTTGTTTCGGATGAAGCTCCAGATAGGGTTAATGATGGCGATGAAGTGGAAATAGATTTTTCAACTGGAGAGATTAAACTGAGTGAAGGGGAAACAATAAGTTTTAGGGAGTTTCCCGATTTTATCTTTTCTATTCTTGATGCCGGTGGACTTATTCCGTATGTGAAAAATAAGTTAGAAGTTGAAAAGTAGAGTATCAGAGGACAGAGAACGGAAAACAGAGGACAGAACGGTAAAGAATAGTTCCTTCGGAACGGTATGAGTTGCTTCGCAACGGAGATTGGTTTCCTTCGCTGGAGTTCAGGACAGGCCCTTCGTTTCACTCAGGACAGGCTTCGACAAGCTCGGAACGGGGATTGGCTCTTCGCACTGCTCAGAGCGGTAAAAGGATAAGGAAAAAGTTAAAAGGAAGCAGCTTGGAAGAATAATTGTGTATT
>JAGMEZ010000275.1 GCA_023127905.1 Caldifarciminota bacterium | reverse complement strand
GTTAGAAATTTCATTTTCTAATGGGGTGTAATCAGACATCTTGAAAAACAAGATGTCACTTCAAAAGATACATCATATTACAAATTTGTCAAGGAAAAAAACAGAAACCACAGAGACACCGAGACACAGAGGTAAATTTATTCTTTCCCATCCATCGAACCCCTTTTCTTAGACACTGATTAATACAGGTTTAATCTGATATCAATTGCCATTGCGAGTGGTGCATCGAGTCCCCTCTAATAAGAGGCTACTTACACCAAGGTTTCAGCAGGTTTCAGTCCACTGAAGTTTCAACGTAGGTGGAGGATTTAGGGGTGTGTCAATACCCAAGCAATCTCAGTCTCCAACATTACCCAAAAAACATATTGACATTACATTTCTTTCTTGTTATATTGTTGCTACGGGGTCGTAGTTCAGTTCTGGTTAGAACGCTGGCCTGTCACGCCAGAGGTCGCGAGTTCGAGTCTCGTCGGCCCCGCTCCCACCTTTTTTCACCGCAAAGTCATCGACACTGAGTAATTGTTTGTTATAATACATGCTCAGACCGAAGTGCACGCAAAGAAATTCCGTAATTATTTTTTTGGGACGAAAAAATGTAGTGAAGGTTTATATAAAGAATATGTTACGATAATTCTCTTGCACGTTTACTAGCTAATTTCATAACTGCTGTTCTTCGAAAACGAAAATAAGAAGTTGCCTGAGAAACCTTTGGATCCTTTAAAAAAGATCGGACTCCTTTTCTCATTATTAAATTTACAGGAAGGTATAAAAGAGCAGATTTTCTTGGTTGCAGTGTTCGATGAATTATTGACCGATAGGAAGAAACCTGCTTTCGTGCCCAGTAATAACCACTCTGAAGCTGATCAACTGTCAGCAACTTTGGGCGAAACACAACTTCACCACATGTATACTTTGACCAATCATGGTTAATTATTCTTCCATTGTCTTCCATTCGTTTGTAAAGCTTTGTTCCAGGAAGAGGTGTTAGGATAGCGAAACTTGCGAGTTCAATATGATTCCTTTCTATAAAATCAACTGTTTCCTCAAAAACCCCTAAATCATCGGAATCAAAACCAAAAATAAATGCTCCTATTATTCCAATCCCACTATCGTGTATTATTTTAATTGCTGTTTTGTAGTCCTGTAGCAAGTTTACTCCTTTTCCCACTTCCTTCAAACTAGTAGGCGATAACGATTCGAAACCAACATAGAGAGAGATACAACCACTCTTAGCAGCAAGACTGAGTAATTCCTTATCTCTGGAAATGATTACAGATGCCTGCCCAAACCATTTAATTTTCAAGGGAATTAAAGCCTTAAAGAACTTTTTAGCGTACGTTGGCTGACCAGCAATATTGTCGTCTACAATGAATTTTATGGTACGTCTTCTCAATTGTTTAATTTCCTTAATTACGTTTTCAATTGGACGCTGAC
>JAGMEZ010000274.1 GCA_023127905.1 Caldifarciminota bacterium | reverse complement strand
ATCATCTGCAATTTCTTCCTTGACTTTATATATGGGAGGTGATATTATCCCCGCAAATTGAAGAAAATATGATTAATGGACGAATGTTTATAAATGGAAAGTGGAAAGAAGGCAAGCAGTATATTGCTGTAATCAGTCCATTTTCAAATGAAATCATTGGAAAGGTTCCCAAGGCAGAGGATAAAGATATTGAAGATGCTGTATCTTCGGCAGTTAATGCATTTCAAACATCAAAGAAGATCCCTGCTTACGAACGCGCAAGGATTCTTGAAGAAGTAAGTGAAAAGATAGATGAAAATCAACAGGAACTTGCACAACTCATAGCACTTGAATCGGGAAAACCAATCCGTTATGCCCTTGGCGAGGTAAAAAGGGCTGTAGGGACATTTAAGTTTGCCTCAATAGAAGCCAGGGAAATCTACGGCAATGTCATACCAATGGATGCAGCAAAAAAGGGTAAGGATTACTTTGGATTCTACCTTCGGGTCCCAAAGGGGGTAATACTTGCTATTACCCCCTTTAATTTTCCCTTGAATCTTGTTGCACATAAGGTTGCCCCTGCTATTGCATCGGGTAACAGTGTAATACTAAAACCCGCATCTGTTACACCCCTTATTTCACTAAAACTTGGTGAAATATTCGAGAATGCGGGACTTCCCAAAGGTATCCTAAATATCGTCTTTGGCTCAGGGAGTGATGTGGGAACAAAACTCGTCAGGGATGAAAGAATACAAATGGTAACATTTACCGGAAGCCTTCCTGTAGGGGAAATTATCAAAAGAGAAGCAGGATTTAAAACAGTAACCCTTGAACTTGGAAATAACAGCCCTGTAGTTTTGGAAGATGTGGAAAACCTTCATCAGGTAGTTGATAGGTTAATCATTGGATCTTTTGCCTACTCTGGTCAGGTCTGTATTTCTGTCCAGAGAATATATGTAAATAGGAAACTTTTTGATGATTTCGTTTCTCTCTTCGTAGAGAAAACTGAAAACTTAAAGATAGGAGACCCTCTTCTTCCAGATACAGACATTGGTCCTATGATCTCTCCATCAGAAGTTACAAGGGCAATGGACTGGCTCAACGAGGCAAAAACAACCGGAGCAAAGGTTCTTAAAGGATGCAGAAACGAAGGGAATATTATATTCCCGACAGTCTTAATCAATGTTACAAAAGAAATGAAAGTGATGAAAAATGAAGTTTTTGCACCTATAGTCTCAATCATTCCCTACGATAATTTTGATGAAGCAATAGAACTTGCAAATGAATCAAAGTACGGACTCCAGGCTAGTGTCTATACAAAGAATATTGATAAACTCTTTAAGGCAATAGATACAATTGATGTGGGAGGACTAATTCTGAATGATTTTCCAACATTTAGAGTTGATCATATGCCTTATGGGGGTGTGAAAAAAAGCGGAATGGGGAGAGAAGGGTTAAAATACGCAATCGATGAGATGACAGAAATAAAACTTGTAGTTATTAAAAGATAATATTGAAAGGCGGGAATTAAGAATTTCCTAATTCTCAATTTCTTAATTTCCCAATTTTGCATTCTAATATACTTCAGTAAAAGAGGAGGAGAAATGTCTGTAAAACCAAGAGAAGCTACGAAAAAAGTCAAGCCGTATATCCCTGGAAAACCCATTGAAGAATTGAAACGTGAACTTGGTATAACAGAAGAAATTTTAAAACTTGCATCGAATGAAAATCCAATAGGAGCATCGCCAAAAGCACTTGAAGCACTCAAGGAAAGTATCGGGGAGATATATCTCTATCCAGATGATGAATGTTTTTATCTCAAAAAGGGATTATCAAAACACCTTGGTGTTAACGTGGAAAATCTCATTGTAGGAAACGGTTCAGTTGAGCTAATACTCATTGCTGCAATGGTTTATCTCTCTCCAGATGATGAATTCATAATGGGAAATCAGTCGTTTGCACTTGGAAAGATTGCAGCAATGTTAATGGGTGCAATCTTCACAGGTATTACAGAAAAGGATTATACACATGACCTGAATGCAATAAGAAATGCAGTAAGTGAGAAGACAAAAATTATTTACATTGACAATCCATGTAATCCTCTTGGTACAAAACTCTCAAGCAAGGAAATTGAAGATTTTGTTTATTCAATACCTGATGGAATCCTGATCATCCTCGATGAGGCATACTATGAATTTGTCAGGGACGAGGATTTCCCCGACTCAATAAAATTTGTTAAAGAGAATAAAAATGTTTTCCTATTACGAACATTCTCAAAGATATATGGACTTGCTGCCTTGCGAATAGGATACGGCATAGGTCCCCCTGAAATTATTAGTACTATCAGGAAAGCACGCCTTCCTTTCAATACAAACAGACTTGGACAGATCGGAGCACTTGCTGCACTGGGAGACGAAGAGCATTTACAAAGGACACTAAAAATAAACGAGGAAGGAAAAATATATATTACAAAAGAGTTTGATAAAATGGGGCTTTTTTACATTCCCACGTGTACAAATTTCATCACATTTAAGACTGAACTGGATGGAAAAACCCTTTTTACCGAACTACAAAAAAGAGGAATTATTGTTCGACCTCTCAACAACTATGGAATTCCTGAATTTATCAGGGTTACCATTGGGAATAAACAACAAAATCAACGTTTCATTAAAACGTTAAAGGAAATACTCGTAAAATAGCGACAGCTCTATGCAAGGATAAAGGAAAAAAGGGGTAGAAAATGGTAAAGTCTTTCGAAGAACTAAAGGAAAGGGCGAAAGCAAAAGGTCAAAAAAGACTTGTTGTTGCATGTGCTGAGGATAAAACAGTATTAGAGGCTTGTATGTCTGCTATGGAGATGGAACTCATCATTCCTATCTTTGTGGGAGATAAGAACGCAATAGTTAAAACCGGAAAATCATATGGTATTAGTATAGACAATAAATGCATTGAGAATACAACAGGTGTTGAAAATAGTGTCAAAAAATCAGTCGAGATCATTCGTTCTGGAGATGGTGATTTTCTCCTGAAGGGAATGGTCAAAACTTCAACTTTCTTAAAAGGACTGCTTGATGCAGAATGTGGATTGAGAACATCAAGAAGACTCAGCCATTCCGCAATCATTGAAGCTCCAGGCTACTATAAACTGTTTCAGGTAACTGATGGAGGTATGAACGTTAAACCGGACGTCAAGACAAAAATCGACATTATTAAAAATGCCTGCAATTTTGCACTTTCTTTAGGGGTGATGAAACCTAAAGTTGCCATTCTTGCAGCAGTTGAGGTTGTAAATCCTGAAATGCAGGAAACTGTTGATGCAGCAGTTATAAAACAGATGGGAGAAAGAGGACAATTAGGAGAAATACTCATAGATGGGCCACTTGCTTTAGATCTTGCAGTTTCAAAGGAAGCATGTAGGAAAAAGGGTATAAAGGGTAATGTTGCGGGAGACGCCGATATTCTTATTGTCCCGGATATTGCATCGGGAAACATTTCAGCAAAAGGTTTAATATATCTTGGAAAAGCTAAGGCAGCTGGAATAATACTTGGTGCAAAGGTTCCTGTTGTAATGCTATCACGAGCAGATGATACAGAAACGAAATTAAACTCTATCGCCCTTGGTGTAGTGAGTTGCCCTGAAAAGGTCAAGTTAAGAAAATGAAAAAAAATTATAGAAAATTATTCTTAATATTATTTACAATATTATTTGTACTTTCAGTTTTAACACTTCTTTACTGTAAAGAGAGTGGACTAAAAGAAAAAATTATTCATTCACTTTCAAAAAAGGGAATCCATCCAGGAATAGCAGTCCTTCTAATATCAATGCTCCCAATATTTGAACTGAGAGGTGGAATCCCTGCGGGTATTAACCTCTTTAATATGTCTCCCTACATTGTTGTCCCCATAGCAATTGTGGGAAACATGATTCCCGTTATTCCCATTCTCTTACTCCTTGGACCACTTTCAAAGTTACTGAGCAGGATAAAAATATTTAGAATCTTTTTCGACTGGCTCTTTAAACGTACAAGAAGCAAGAGCGCAGTCGTGGAACGGTATAAATCTATCGGTCTCATGCTCTTCGTTGCCATTCCACTCCCGGTCACCGGCGCATGGACTGGTTCTGTTGCCGCATTCCT
>JAGMEZ010000273.1 GCA_023127905.1 Caldifarciminota bacterium | reverse complement strand
GTGTACTTGAAAAAGAAAATGCAGTAAGCGAATTAAGGAAATTAGTCGGAGAAACAGACCCTTTGAAATCACCCCCAGGAACAATACGAAGATGTTATGGAACTGATATTCAGATGAACTCTGTTCATGCTTCAGATTCAATTGAAAATGCAGAGAGAGAAATTACAATAATCTTTAGATAAAAAAGATAACAATAGAGATTTATTAATAACATGAAAAATGAAATAATTATCCTGACATTGAACTGTGGTAGCTCATCGGTAAAATACCAGCTGTACAATTGGAACAGGAAAACGGTTCTCTGTAAGGGAGTTGTTGAAAGAATTATAATCGGTGGATCATTTATTAAGCACGATGTACCAGGTAAAAAAACGCTTGAAAAAAAGAGGGAATGTGTCGACCACAAGGAGGCTATTCAGCTTATTATAGACATGATACTTGGTGGAGAAAGTCCAGTGATTAATAGTCTTTCAGAAGTGAATGCATGTGGACACAGGGTTGTCCATGGTGGAGAAAAATTCGTGAAGTCCATCTTGATAAACGAAGAAGTACTTGAAACCTTCGAAGAATTAAAAGATCTGGCTCCGCTCCACAATCCTCCAAATATCACTGGAATAAAGGCATCTATGAAACTTATGCCAGAAATACCACATATTGCTGTTATGGATACGGCATTCCTTCAAACCTTACCCCAAGAAGCATATATATATGCGGTTCCTTACGATTGGTACGAAAAATATAGAGTAAGAAGATATGGTTTCCACGGAACTTCACATCTATATGTCTCAAGAAGAGCCGCTGTTCTCTTAAAGAAGAAAAAGGATGAAGTCAATCTTATAACCTGCCATATTGGTAATGGGGTTAGTTTTACAGCAATCAAAAATGGCATTGCTATCGACCATTCAATGGGGTTTACCCCTCTTGAAGGACTGGTAATGGGAACCCGCTCCGGTGATATTGATCCGGCAATAATAGGTTACATCTCTGAAAAAGAGGGATTTACTGCATTAAGAATAGTATCCATCCTTAATAGAAAAAGCGGAATTCTGGGAATAACTGGCAAATTCACGGACAGAAGGGATGTAACTGAAGCAATGAAAAAAGGAGACGAGAGAGCAAAACTTGCATTTAACATAGAAGCATACAGAATTAGAAAATATATTGGCGCATACATAGCTGCCCTTGAAACAATTGATGCAATCGTCTTTACAGCAGGTGCAGGCGAAAAATCCTATGAACTCAGGGAAGCAGCACTTAGTAACCTTGAATGTTTTGGAATCGAAATTGACAAAGAGAGAAATAAAAAAGCCATAAGCAAAAATCATGAATCCATTATATCAACTAATAGTTCAAAAGTAAAAATTTTTGTAATTCCAACAGACGAGGAAATAGTCTTCACTGAAGATGTGGTTGCAATACTAAAAGGTGAATATACAGACCCTCAGACGTACAGATATTCCTTCGAAGATCCATCTTATGTAAATAAAATGAGAGAAGAAGCATATAAAATAGAAAGGAGATAGCATGAACCAAATCGTTCAGAAAAAAAGGATTGCAGAAGGAATTAATCTCTTTGAAATTGAAGCGCCCTTGATTGCTAAGAAAAGAAAACCCGGACAGTTCGTCATTATAAGGATTGATGAAACCGGAGAAAGAATCCCACTGACAATAGCTAATGCGGATAAAGAAAAAGGTACAATCACAATTATCGTCCAGGTTGTTGGCAAGACAACCGAACATCTGGGAACATTAAATTCTGGAGATAGCATCCTTGACGTCGTTGGCCCTCTCGGACAACCTACTCATATCGAAAGGTTCGGAACAGTTATTGCAGTGGGTGGAGGGGTTGGTCATGCCGTTTGCTATCCCATAGCACGAGGAATGAAAGACGCAGGAAATTACCTAATATCCATAATCGGTGCAAGAACAAAGAATCTAATTATTCTCGAGAATGAAACAAACGCTTTTTCTGATGAACTGTACATTACAACAGATGACGGTTCTTACGGAAGAAAGGGATTTGTGACTGACCAACTAAAGGAAATATTAGATTCAGGAAAGAAAGTTGACCTTGTCCTTGCATCTGGTCCGGCAATAATGATGAAATTCGTTTGCCTTATGACAAAGGAATACGGGATAAAGACAATTGTTAGCCTTAATTCCATTATGGTTGACGGAACAGGAATGTGCGGAGTCTGCAGAGTAGAAGTAGGGGGAAAAACAAAATTTGCATGTGTTGACGGACCAGAATTTGACGGTCATGAGGTAAATTACGACCTTCTTCTGAAAAGGCTGGCTACTTATAAGGAAGAGGAAAAACTTGCATATGATAAATTTATGTTGAAAACCAAGGATAAGTAATGTAGCGTTGGGGCTTGTCCCCAACAAATGTAGCCGCACCTTTTAAGGTGCGTAATAGAATGCGCAGGCTAAAGCCTGCGGCTACCAAATTATTAAAAGGTTAATGTAGCCGCACCTTTTAAGGTGCGTAATAGAATGCGCAGGCTAAAGCCTGCGGCTACCAAACATCAAAAATATAAAGGGAAAAGAAAGGTTAAATAATGGGAGAAGAGAAGAAGAAAAAGAAAAAAGAAAGGGCACCGCGACAGGAAATGACAAGACAGGATCCAAAGAAAAGGATAATGAATTTTAATGAGGTAGCACTCGGCTACTCTGAAGAGACAGCAGTCATTGAAGCAAGCAGGTGTATTTGTTGTCCAAAACCAAAATGCGTTGATGGATGTCCTGTCCTCGTTGACATCCCGGGATTTATAAAATTAGTTCAGGAAAGAAAATTTGTTGAAGCATCAAAGATGATAAAAGAAACAAATGTTCTTCCAGCAATTTGTGGACGTGTTTGCCCACAGGAGACTCAGTGTGAAATCGTATGCGTTCTCAGCAAAATAGATAAACCTGTTGCAATAGGAAGACTTGAACGATTTGTCGCTGATTACGAAGCAGCAGCAGGAGAGATTGAAATGCCATCAAAGCCTGAACCAAAAGGAAAAAAGGTTGGAGTAGTTGGTTCAGGTCCTGCAGGTTTGACCGTTGCAGGTGAACTCGCTAAGATGGGTTATGAAGTAACCATCTTTGAAGCGCTACATAAACCAGGAGGCGTCCTTGTCTATGGAATTCCAGAATTCAGGCTTCCAAAGGCAATAGTTGCACGTGAGGTCGATTTTGTCAAGAAACTTGGTGTGGAGTTAAAAACCAACTTCGTTGTCGGAAGGATAGCAACTGTTGAGGAATTATTTGAGCAGGGTTATGAAGCAATATTCCTTGGTCTTGGAGCAGGGTTACCGTGGTTTCTAAACCTTCCTGGGATAAACCTCGTGGGTATTTATTCGGCAAATGAATTCCTGACAAGAAGTAATCTTATGAAAGCATACCTTTTTCCCGAATATGATACCCCTCTAAAGGTTGGTGAAAAGGTTGTCGTAATCGGTGGTGGAAATGTTGCTATGGATTCAGTAAGAACATCAATACGACTTGGTGCAAAAGAGACACATATAATCTACAGGAGATCACGGAAGGAAATGCCGGCACGTGAAGAAGAGATTGAGAATGCTGAGGCAGAAGGTGTAATCTTTGATTTTCTCGTCAATCCAGTTGAATTTCTCGGAGATAACGAGGGACGGATCAGGGCAATGAAACTATTAAGAATGAAACTTGGAGAACCCGATGATAGTGGAAGAAGAAGGCCTATTCCTATAGAGGGAAGCGAATTTGAGTATGAATGTAATACAGCCGTTATTGCAATTGGACAGGGACCAAACCCCCTTGCGTTAAGCACGATGAAAACCCTTAAACTTAACAAATGGGGTTATATCGAAGCAGATTGGGAAACTGGCAAAACCTCTATGAAAGGTGTCTTTGCTGGCGGTGATATTGTTACAGGAGAAGCAACTGTAATTGAGGCAATGGGATTTGGTAGAAGAGCTTCAATCGCAATAGACAAGTACCTCACAACTGAAGAATGGTAAACGCCTAATCCTAACGGATTAGAATTTAACACTTCGTGTTTGAAACAACCTCACTGAGCTGGAATTTAGCACATATGTGCTGGAATATATCCCTTTTCTATCCCCTGTTCTTTATCCTTTAACCTTCAACCTTTATCATAATTATGAATGTAACTACAGAAAAATATGATTGCATTGTGGTGGGGGGTGGGCATGCTGGTTGCGAGGCTGTCCTATCTGCTGCACGAATGGGACTCAACACCCTTCTCGTAACAATAAAAATTGATAAAATAGGGCAGATGTCCTGTAACCCCTCTGTTGGAGGACTCGCAAAAAGCCATCTCGTCTTCGAGATTGATGCACTTGGCGGAGAAATGGGCTTTATTACGGATAAAACAGGAACACAGTTTAGAATGCTCAACACATCAAAAGGTGCTGCAGTCTGGTCATTAAGGGCACAGGTAGACCGCATTTTATACCGTGAAGAAATAGGAAAGGTAATTGAAAATGAAAAAAACATTACGCTAAAGGAAGGAATTGTTGAAAAAATCCTTAGTTACAATGGAAAGGTAGTTGGTGTTACAACAAAAGAGGGAATGGAATACAGAGCGAAAACTGTAATCCTTGCAACCGGAACCTTTCTCAACGGTCTTATCCATATTGGCCTGGAGCATTACCCTGCTGGAAGAGTGGATGAACCCCCTGCAGTAGGATTATCACACTCTCTTGAGCAAATCGGGTTTTCACTGGGAAGGTTAAAAACTGGGACCTCCGCGCGCATCTCAAGAAAATCAATAGACTTTTCTAACCTTATGCCACAGTTTGGCGATGATTATCCTGAACATTTTTGTATGAGAACAGAAAATTTTCAACCAGAACAAATTCCCTGCTATCTTACTACTACAAATGATAAGATGCATAAAATTATATTAAAAAACCTCGACCGTTCCCCCCTTTTTACAGGAGCAATAAAAGGTGTTGGTCCAAAGTACTGTCCTTCTATCGAGGACAAGGTTGTACGGTTTCCGGAGCGAAAATCTCATCAGGTCTTTCTCGAACCAGATGGAAAAACAACTGATATCTTTTATATCAATGGACTATCCTCATCCCTTCCTTCAGATGTCCAGAACGAAATGCTCAGAACAATAAAGGGACTTGAAAACGTTGATATTATTAAACCAGGTTATGGCATTGAATATGATTTTGTTTATCCAATGCAGATATTTCCAACGCTCGAAACAAAAAAGGTAAATGGTCTTTTTCTTGCAGGACAGATAAATGGAACATCGGGATACGAAGAGGCTGCTGCACAAGGAATTATGGCTGGTATTAATGCTGTTTTGAAAATAAGGGGTGAGGAACCATTTATTCTTCAACGAGACAAGGCATATATAGGCGTACTAATAGATGATTTGATTACTAAACAAATAAAAGAACCTTACAGAATGTTTACATCCCTTGCAGAGTATAGATTACTTCTTCGTCAGGATAATGCGGATTCTCGTCTTTTAAAATACGGACATAATTTCGGTCTTGTAAAAAAGAAATATCTGAATAGGCTTGAAAAAAGGGACAAAGAGGTCAATAGGAGTATAGAAAAACTAAAGAAAACCAACGTTTTACCAAGGCAGATAAACAAAATTCTAAAAAAGAAAAAATCAAGTGAAACACACGAGACACGTCCACTCTTTCAGATATTAAAGAGACCTGAAATTTCCATTATCGATATTCAACCACTTACCGGGACAATAGATCCTGATATTGCTAAACGAATTGAGATATTTGCAAAGTATGACGGTTACATAGAAAAACAGGAGCAAGAGGTAAAAAGAATGAAGCAACTTGAGAATACACCACTTCCGTTAGATTTTGATTATACTACATTAAAAGGTCTTTCAAAAGAAGCAGCTGAAAAATTAAATGCGGTCAAACCAATTACACTTGGACAGGCATCGAGAATTTCAGGTGTTCGGACTTCCGATATTTCTCTCCTTATGGTGCACCTCAAACGGATGAAATCAGATATCAGATATCAGAAAACAGAAAACAGAAAAAGTAACTAAAAAGCAGATATCAGAAAAGAAATTTCTGAACTCTGACATCTGTCTTCTGACTTCTGGGAGCTTTCATGCCGCTTATCTTCTCCTGTAGTGGATGACTACAATTATCCAATTAACAATAAAAACTCCGAGAAAAACAGAAAAAATAATTTTAGAGACAAGTTTTTCAAGAAAACCCGTCAAATCAAAAATAAATACAAAAAACATTCCGACGAAACTTACGACAAAAATTGTTTTCTCAATCCTATTCATTTCGGATAATCTAAATATACTTCTTCCCATAACAATTTAACTATAACATAAAGCAAATAATTGTAAAGGAAAATATTTCTTAACGAATTTTTCAAACTGCGAAAATTCCATCCAATCTCAAAAGAAATACTTGACTATTCTATAAATTTAAATTATGTTTAAGTATGGGAAATTCATTCTTTGAATACCTAAAGAAATTTAATTCACCAAAGGATTTTACTGGGGAATTACTTGAATCCTTTAGCCAAAGATTGATAAAATATAGTGACTTTATCAGTAGAATAGAACGAGAAGAAGACCCAAATGTTATCGAGATAGGAAGAAAGCTTCGTGACCTTGGGGCACCTATGGAGTCTTATAAAATACTAAAAGCGGATTCAGATTACTATAAATTCAGAGGAAAAGAAAACATGTTCTGGCGGCAACTATATTTTGCTGGAGCTTTTGCCAATCTTGGATACCCAACAGTTAGCATTGAAAAGAAATCGAAAAGTTATTGCAAATTACTGAAAAAAAAGAAAGAGTTCCTTCTTTTCCTTCCTTTATTTCTTAACACTTATGCTGGAATATTCCACATCTATAGAGAGGATTATAAGTCTGCCAATGCGCTGTACCGCGAGGCAATTTCTTTAATGGAAGAGATAAAGCCAAAGAATTTTGAAAGAATAGTCGATAAGGAATATCTATGGGCACACAAACTTATCTCAAATAATTATTTAGATTCATTATTCATGTCAGAGATGACAGAAGAAAATGAAAAGGAATTGATGAGAATGATGGATATTTCAGAGAGTAGATCAGACAGGACGGAATCAGAATATATAAAGATTCTTACCTTATTGAATAAAGCTGAGATGAAAGCAAGAACGGGAAAAGGAAAGGAAGTAGATCAAATTCTTTCGGATATTTTTTCTAAGTCGAGTCAGAATATGATAAGGTATATTGAACCTTCGTATCATCGGATCAAAGCCATTATCCTGGCAAATGAAGGCAAAGAAAGGGAAAGTGTTGATCATATGATTCGTTCCTTTGAAGAATCAACATACTATGGAAATACCCTTGCAGAAACCCTTATTATGCGTGACAGCCTTTTTAATTATAATATTCTTGCCGGTAAAGCTGGTGTAAAAAATCGCTATGAATTCTTTAAAAATAATGGTCTCTTCAATTATCTTCTGAATGTACTGAAGATAAAGGATTGGTTTTTAGGCTCTGAACATTCAGTAAACGTTTCAAAGACAGCAGTGGGAATTGCCTCAATATTATCCTTGAATTCTGTTCGACGCCGTCTTGTAAGGACATCATCCTTGCTTCATGATATTGGGAAAGTCGTAGTGCCCTGGTATTCGCTTAATAAGATATCCCCTTTGGATTCCCTTGACTGGGAGATTTTACAGGCACACACAACCGAGGGTGGTAAGATTTTAAGGAAATTGGGACTGAATAAGGAAGCGAAAATTGTTGAAAATCACCACGAAAGAATAGATGGCAGTGGTTACCTAAAGGGGTTAAAGAATATTAGTATTGAGGCAGAAATAGTAGCGGTTAGTGATGTATATAATGCAGCTATCACACCAAATAGAAAATATAAGATACCAAAAACTCCCCAAAAAGTTCTCAGCGAAATTAAAAAGGAAAGTTTTTCATCGAAGGTTATCAATGCATTGGCAAAATTTATCAAGCTCCAATCTTAAAAGAGAGTAGGGGCAGATCTTGTTTAGCCCGTTAGATATGGCACTTATCTAATGGGGTAAATCCTCTCCATCAAGAGAGGAACGATATAAAAAATCGCTTGTACTCACAAAATATTCCATAGTCACAACAGATTGATTGCTTCGTTTGCGAATATGAAAGTTTTCTCGCAACGACACTTTGTGAAGTATTCCCACAGTCAAGGTAAAAGGTGTAGGTTTCCCCTGCGTTCGATTAGTCCATATCATCAACGCCTGAATTATTCCATACTCTGGGACAAAGAAAAACCATAAATCCTTAATGCCTATCGTAATTCACCTCTTGTTCTTTTATCCATTTAAAGGATACAATGTTCAGAAAGAAACCAAAAATCAGCACGAATGTTAGTAAAACAATTTGACGAGGGTCAACAGAAGTTTCACCAAAATGTCCTATTAAATGCCAGATGTTCATCATTGTAAATAATAGAGTGAACACGAAATTGGTAATCCTGTACCATTTTGTTTCAATGAATGAAGTAAGCACTATAATAATCATCGGGATTAGAAAGAATAATAGCACCATCCACATGCTTGGTGCCATTGGGTTTTTTGCTATTTGTTCTGGAGACATAGCAATACTTCCTCCCCAAAAAAGTGGCATTATAGCTAAGAGTGAATGAAAGGTCATTCCAAATAGGAATATCACCCACAGTGTTACAACTTTTGCTTTATTACTCATACTTTACCTCCCTTTTTTATTGCCTTTTCCTTTCCAAATGGCTTTACCCATAAAATCAAAACCGGTGTTACAAAGAAGTCTGCCAGCAGTGCTGCAAGCATTGCTACAATGGTATAAATACCAAGATTAAAATAAAACTTGTCCAATGATGTTGTGTAAGCAACGAACCCAAGAACAATGATGAGGGTAGTCATAAAAAGAGCTTTTCCGACTGTTCGGAATGTTTCCTTAATCGCTTCGTTGTAACTTCCTGTTCGCCAAAATTCCAGTTTACAATGATTTATAAAATGAATCGTATCATCAACAGCCAATCCAAGAATCATTGGACCTATGATCATTGTCATCATACCAAGAGGTGTTCCGAAGTAACCCATTAGTCCTCCGGCGAATATTGCTGGCGCAATGTTTGGGATCATCCCTATTAATCCAGTCTTCACACTGTTAAACACAATTGTCATCAGAATTGTGATCACTATTAGGGCGATTAGAAGAGAACGAATCTGTCCTTTGGTGATATAAGTTGCCATAGTAGAGAATTGAACCGCCGTGCCCACCATGCCATATTTAGCTTCGGGAAAAAGCTCGCTGGTTCGTCGTTCCAGGTAAATCCACTGCTTTTCAAACTCCTTTGCTTCGAAATCATCAACATCCGCGCTGACACGGAGTATCGTGTAGTCATAATCAACCCAATTTTCAGCCTCGGTTCCGCCGGACATTTCGTACAGCAGCAGCAATTGTGAGACGAGTTCTTTATTATCGGGAATGGTGTAGTATTCGGCGCTATCGCTGTGCATCACCTGGTTCAGGTCTTTTACAATATCAGCCAGGGATGAAGCCCTTTTTACCGCCGGGAATTGGTTGATTTCTTCCGCCAGCAGATCAAGATTTTTTAATACCACCGGGTCCTTTGCCTTGCCCGCTTCATTGAATTTAAGGGTGACATCATACG
>JAGMEZ010000272.1 GCA_023127905.1 Caldifarciminota bacterium | reverse complement strand
GGAGTAGGGAGTAAGCAGTAAGCAGCGATAACTTCTTAACCAACCGTCCAGTGATATTATAAATTTTCAATTCTTTACCCTCTGCGCTATGCCCTATGCCTAAGAGGTGAATGGTGGTAGAGGTGGTGAAGGGATTGGGGGAAGTGGAGAGTTTCATGTCTGTGGTCTTATGTCTTTGGTCTTTCTCTTCTTTGATACCTGTAACGTTACCTAATGAATCTGTCTTTATGAGATAGATGTCAAGCGAGTTTACACCGAAAGAATTTGTCAATCCAGCTATTATATAACCTCTATCAGAGGTCTGGGAAACAGAGTAACCAATATCACCACCAGTACCACCATAGGTTTTTGTCCAGATGGTATCACCGAGAGAATCTGTCTTTATAAGGTAAACATCGTAATTACCTGCTCCAAAGGAGGTTGTAACTGCTGCAACTACATAACCTTCATCATAGGTTTGGACAACTGAATAACCTACATCCCAGGATGTACCACCATAGGTTTTTGTCCAGACAGTATCGCCAAATGAATCTGTCTTTATGAGATAAACATCAGAATTCCCTGTTGCAAATGATGTTGTCCCTCCTGAAATTATATAACCTCCATCGGAGATCTGTGCAACAGAGGAACCTACATCAGGGTTACTTCCACCATAAGTTTTTGTCCAGATTGTATCGCCTACAGAATCTGTCTTTATTAGATAAACATCACCCTCACCTGTTCCAAATGACTGTGTATATCCTCCAATAATGTATCCACCATTAGAGGTCTGAAAAACAGAAGAACTCTTATCAAATTCAGAGCCACCATAGGTTTTTGTCCAGAGAGTATCACCGAGAGAATCTGTCTTTATGAGATAAACATCAGAATTCCCTGCGCCAAATGAGTATGTATATCCAGCAATGATATATCCATCATAAGAGGTTTGAAAAACAGAAGAACCTTTATCAAATTCATCCCCGCCATAGGTTTTTGTCCAGACGGTATCGCCTAATGAATCTGTCTTTATGAGATAGATGTCAAACGAGCCCGAACCGAAAGAGTCAGTATTTCCAGCTATTATATAGCCCCCATCAGAGGTTTGGATAACTGAATAACCGGCATCCCAGGATGTACAACCATATGTTTTTGTCCAGATGGTATCGCCAAGGGAATCTGTTTTTACAAGATAAACATCATTGGAGCCTGCACCAAAAGATGCTGTATATCCTGTTACTATATACCCTCCATCAAAGGTCTGTACCACAGAATTACCAATATCAATATTAATACCTCCATACCATCTCTCGAAGGTTATGACAGCATGGATGGGAGAAGCAAGAAAGGAAAACAACATTCCTATAAGAAATAGTTTTCTGCAATTTTTCATTTTTCTGACCTTGAGGAATTATAGCGCTGTAGCGGGAATTTGTCAAATGATTTTTTACACTAACATATGCATGGAAATGATTGTGTATTTGTGGTGTATTGGTTGTTATTGATTGTTATTGGTTGATATCGTTTCAATCGTTGAGAACGTTTAGAGCGTTCTGATCGTTGACCATTGCGAATGGTAAACGGAGTATTGGGGAAAGCATATGGCAAGTTAAAAGAGTGATAATTGTTTAATTGGTTTTATTAGTTTAATTGGTCCACCTACGTCAAGACTTTGGCGGATAAATTGTATTGGTTAACTGAAACAGCAGAAAAGAGCGAAAAGGAGAGTAGGGGTGACGAAGAAACGGGAAAAGAATACGGCAAGTTGAAAGTAAAAAGTGAAAAGTAAAATCTGAAACCAGAGAATGAATGCAGATATGAGAGTGAAACGGAGTATCGGAAGGTGCAGCTGATTGCTGCACCTTCTCCTTAAAATTTATCTCGTTATAATCAATTTCTCAGTTATAACACTTTCATTGGTTTTCAGTCTGATGAAATAAATTCCTGAAGAAACAGATGAGCCATTATTACTTCTGCAATCCCATCCTATTCTATAGGATCCGGCACTCTGGTTTTCGTTGACAAGAATTCTGACCATCCTACCACTAATATCATATACTACAAGATCTACATGTCCCTGTGAGGGAAGTATGTAAGAAATATCAGCATTTGAATTTATAAGATTGGCAAAAAATAATTGCGGATGATCATAGGTTGAATTGATTGGATTTTCATTTACCCCAATCTCTTCCAAACCTAATATCTCGATATCATCGATGTTCCAGCCGCAGTACCTCCAACCACCGTCTGTTGTTCCCATAACCCATCTAATATAAACAGAATCCTGATCATCAGCAACAGATGAAATATCATAAGACACCTGAACCCAAGCGTTATCAGAGGTTTCATATGATGGATTTGACCAGATTGTTTCCCAATTCACTCCGTCATTGCTGACCCTTATCAGAGCATGGTCAAACTCCGAACTTTCAACTCCAAGCCATCTCCAGAATCTCAATTCAGTATTATAAAATCCCGAAAGATCAATTACTTCTGTCGTTAAATTGTAGGCGGGCATGTTATTCGGATAATCTCCGTTCAAATTAAATCCATATACATTACTCCCTGTATATCCTGAAGTTGGATCAGGACAGCCGTATTGTCCTCCAAGACCTGCCGGCACACCAAATGCCCATTGATCTTCAGTAGCCCATCCGGGATTTGTGTCAAGATTCCATTGATATATAACAGAATTTGATCCGACAACGAGCACGATATCCCGTGAAGAATCACCCATGTGATTTGTCGTGTTCTCAAAAAACACCGTTGTTGTATAAACACCTTCTGTCAGTGAATTTGCATTTGAATTAACAGCTAATATCAGTTCCACTGTTGAATCAGGATAAAGTATGCCGGTTGTCGTTCCTATAAGTGTGAGCCAGTTTACCGTTGGATCAACCCATACATTATAATTAATACTTTGAGTACCATTCATCGAAAGGGTATAAATTTTTTCAGATGGAGTAAAAGGACCTCCAACAGGTCCTGTAGATTTAAAATCAGAATTTGGATTTACACCCAGCCCAATATCTTTAACAAGAGCT
>JAGMEZ010000271.1 GCA_023127905.1 Caldifarciminota bacterium | reverse complement strand
AAGTTCCTTTTTTAATGGTTTACTTACAATGGTAATTTGCTCTGCTTTATCTTTGCCTGTTATGCGTGGTAAATTGTCGTCGTCGTAGTGGAGGAAAAGAACGCCCATTTCCCGTGCCTTCCTGTACATCCTTTCAGCACCTTTGCTATAAACCCTTATATCTTTATTGAATATTACAACATTTATTCCTTTCTCGCGCAATGTAATTGCTTGCTTTATTGCTGCCTGGCAGCAGTACCTTGAACACCCCGAATTGCCTTCATCACCCCTTGAACCAACGCATTGGATGTATGCAATGGTTTCGGGTTTCCTACCTCCGATTTCAATATCTTTATTTTCAAGGAGAAAATTTTCCAATTCCATATTCGTTAATACGTTTTTAAATGAACCGTAGTAGTATTTTCCCGAAGGATTGTAGATGTCAGAACCAATTGCTACAACGATAGCCCCGGCTGATATATTTTTTTCGGCAATCTTCTGACCTACAACAGTTTCAAGGATAATATTAAAATGACCAACAAAGCCGTTTGCATTTTTTACTGTAGTTTCGGTGAGAACTATTACATCGGTTTTCTCAAGCGCACGGATGCGCTCTTCAATGAGTTCTTTTCCAGATTTTCCACTTGGATATGTTGTAGCAAGAGCTTTGACTCTTCCACCTAACTCTTTTTCTTTTTCAACAAGGTAAACCTTGAAACCTCTTAAAGAAAGGTCTATTGCAGTCTCAATGCCTGCAATTCCTGCACCGATAACAAGAACATCCTGCCCAACATCCATTTCCTTGGATTCGAGAGGTTTCAGTAATTTAGATCGTGCAACGCCCATTCGGATCAAATCCTTTGCCTTTTCCATCGCACCCACAGGGTCTTTTGTATGCACCCAGGAACACTGGTCTCTTATGTTTACCATCTCGAATAGATATGGATTAAGTCCAACCTTCCTTAAATTCTCTCTAAAAACAGGCTCATGTGTTTTTGGTGTACAGGCAGCAACTACAACCCTTGTAAGATTGTGCTCTTTTATCGCATCCTGTACGTCTCGCTGATTTGACTCGGAGCAAGCGAATAGCAGGTTAGTTGAATAGACAACATCTGATAGTTTGCTTGCATAATCTGCAAGCGCAGGACAATCAAGAAGTCCCGCAATATTTAATCCACAGTGGCATACAAAAACACCAATACGGGGTTCTCCTTCTGTCTCAAGAGGTTCTATCTCTTCGGGAATCTTTTCAAGTTTTGAATCGATAACGGAGATGGAAGATTTAAGAGCAGCACCGCAGGCTTCAGCGATGGAATCTGTTATATCTTTTGGCGCAGTATTGCAACCGCATAGAAAGACACCGCCGCGTGTAGATTCCATGGGTCTTGAACAGGAATCCATCATTGTAAAGAATCCGTCTGTATCAACATCTATTCCAAGTACCTCGGCAAGTTTTCGTGTACCTTCATGTGGAACAAGGGCAGAGGAGAGAACAGCAAGATCAACAGTAATCTCTTTTACTTCGGCTGTTTCTGTATCCTCGTATGATAGTATGAGGTCTCCTGTTTTTGGATCCTCAACGATTTTTGAAGGTTTGCTTCTAATGTACTGTACCCCTTCTTCAACGGATCGATTGTAAAATTCTTCGAATCCTTTTCCAAACGCCCTAATATCTATGTAAAAAACAATAATTTCAGCATCAGGGAAGAGTTCCCTCACAATAAGACTATCCTTTATTGCATTCATGCAACAGATTCGACTACAGTAATCTATATCCCTTTTCTTATTCCGTGATCCAACGCATTGAATGAAAGCAACCCTTTTTGGAGGTTTATCATCAGTAATTCTTATTAATGCACCTCTTGTGGGACCACCAGCTGATAGTATTCTCTCAAGCTCAAAACTGGTTACTACATTCTCGAATCGTGTATAACCGTATTCACTTGCTTCACGTGGATCATAGTAATCAATGCCAGTTGCCACAATAATAGAACCAGCGTTGACATCAATAATTTTGTCCTTATCATCGTAGTTGATACTTCCAGGTTCACAGGCTTCTTGACATTTCGTACAAGCGAGGGGCAATGAGCCAAGACAATCATCAGCATCTCTTATATATGCAGACGGAACCGCCTGTGGGAATGGTCGGTATATTGCTTTTCTTACGCCTAACCCAACCTCAAAATCATTCGGCTTTACAACCGGACAGACTTTCTCGCAGTCACCGCAACCGGTACATGTATCTATGTCTACGTACCGTGCTTTATTTAAAATGCTTACTTTGAAATTTCCTTCTTCTCCCTCTACCTTTACGACTTCACTGTTGCTGAAGAGTTTGATTCCTGAATGTCGACCGACATCCATCATCTTTGGACCGAGAATTCATATTGAGCAATCCATAGAAGGGAAGCACTTGTCAAGCTGTGCCATCCTTCCACCAACACTTGGTGTTTTTTCAACGAGATAAACCCTAAGGTCCTGTTCAGCAAGATCAAGTGCTGCCTGGGAGCCTGCTATTCCCCCACCTATGATGAGGACGCCTTTTTCTTTCTTACTTTGCTTTTTTCTGTTCGATGCCATACTTGTAACCTTTGTCAAATGCTTTAATATTGAGTTCTACATATCTTTCAGGAACAGATTCTGGAAGTGCCTTATTCATAGCTTCTTTAGATACTACCTGGGTGATAGAGGTAAGGAAACCGAGCATTACTACGTTAGCAATAATGCGATTACCCAGTTCTTCTGCAAATTTTGTAGCGGGAATTGAATAAGTATCGATTCTTTTTGTGCTCTTTAGTTTCACTAAGTCTTCATCGTAAAGCAGCTTCCCGTTATCTTTAAGTTCATGCACAAACTTTTCGTATCCCTCCTGAGACAAAGCAACGAGAATATCGGTTCGTATGACATAGGGATAGAGGACCCTGTCTTCTGATATTACCAGTTGAGAACTGCATGCGCCGCCTCGTGCCTCTGGGCCAAATGATTGATTCATCGTTGCGGACTTATTATCGTAGATAGAGGCTGCCCTCCCAATGATAATTCCGGATCTGATTATTCCTTGTCCACCAAATCCTCCAAATCTAATTTCAGTCACGGTTGCCTCCATACGGTTCAAATTTATCTCCTAAAACTTTAGAAAGTCTTTTGTTGTATAGATCGATGAATGTTGGTCTTTCTCTGTCAATAAATTCACCTACTATTATTTTCTTCCCAAATTCTATTTCAAGATTCATGGTTTCTTCACCATTTTTTATTTCCGAATTCTTATAATAGAATTTTATCAGATCGGGTTCTTCCTTTAAGTCAGGAATTCCTGCAAAGTAATGTCCACCTGGTGAAATGACTTCGATTGCTGAAAATCCTGATTTGTGAAGAGCCTTTGTTATAGAAGATGATAGTTCCTTAGTATGTAGGGATGTCCACCGTGCTACAAACACAGCACCGCATGATTTTGCAAGGTGGGGCATATTAAATGGTCGCTCAAAATTTGAATACGTTGAGAAAGATGTTTTTACTGGTTTCTTTGTAGCTTTAAAAGGATAGATATAATTATTAATGCATATAGTTACGAGATTCATATTTCTTCTTCCGGCATGGACAAAGTGATTTCCCCCCAGCGTCGAAAGGTCTCCAATGAATGCGATAACTTTTAGTGCTGGATTTCCAAGTTTTAGTCCCGTTGCAAAGGCTATCGACCTCCCGCGGTGAATATGATAGAAATCTACTCCAAGAGGTTTTATGTCCTCTGGTTTGTAAAAAATATCTGAAGTTATACACACTTTCTTTTTATCAATACCAACTTTCTTTAAGGTTTCCCCTAAGGCGTTAAGGATTGGATTTTTATTCATTTATTATCTCCACTTCCAAAAATTCGAAGCTCTAACTCAGTTTTAAACTCAAGAATTCCATCATATCTTTTTTTGTCTTTTACAATCGTTTTAATTGCGGTGAGAATGTCATTTGGATTGTGAACAGATGCTCCACCATGAGGGACGAGAATAATATTTGCATTTCCATGAACACATCGTTCAACTTCAAAAACAACTTGACCGTAGTTTATTTCTGGAACGACAAAACCTTTTACTTTCTTCGAAAGTTCAGTTATCTTTTTATCGGGAAATGGCCAAACTGTTACCAATCTTAGATTTCCTACTTTAATACCCAATTTTCGCGCTTGCTCTATTGCTCTGAATGCAACCCGTGACGTTATCCCATACGAAACAACGACGACCTCTGCATCCTCTAATCCTTCTTCCTTTATTTCTATAATATCATCTGCATTGAGCCTGATCTTGTCGATCAACCTTCTTGAAGAGGAATTTTTTATATTTTGTGTTGGATATCCTCTTTCGTTGTGTGTGAGTGCAGAAAGGTACAATTTATACCCATCGCCTGCTTTTACCATTGGTGGAACGAGGTCTTTATCCGGTTTAAATGGTACATATTTATCCTTAGGTCCTTTGTACAGCCTTCGTGGTTCTATTTCTATTTTATCAGCTTCAGGTACCACAACTTTTTCAGTCATATGTCCGACACATTCATCAGACATTAACATCACAGGAACCCTGTATTTTTCGGCAAGGTTAAATGCTTTTATTGTAAAATCGAAGCTTTCCTGAGGAGAGTCAGGAGAAAGTGTAATAACCTCATAATCTCCTTGTGAACCCCAACGTGCTTGCATCATATCTGCCTGACCTGTTTTGGTTGGGACTCCTGTGGATGGCCCACCACGTTGGATGTTAATGATAACGAAAGGGATTTCCAGCATAGCCCCGAATCCAATGGTTTCCATCATAAGTGAGAAACCGGGACCAGAGGTTATGGTCATAGATTTCTTTCCTGAGAGAGATGCACCCATAACAGCTGATATGGAACCAAGTTCGTCTTCCATTTGAATGAACATCGCACCTACCTGTGGAGCCCTTCGTACGAACGCTTCTGCAGCCTCGGTTGATGGCGTAATTGGATAACCTCCTACAAATTTGCACCCAGCTGCAAGAGCTCCCTCAGCAGCTGCGACATCGCCATCTATGTATAGAATGCCTGTACGAACATCTCTGGGATTAGCTCTCAATTATAGCCTCCTTTTTATTCTAAAGGTATTTACACAATTTAAACTTATTTTTTCAGCCACTTCTGAAAAGATTCAGTATAGGTAGGTCTTTCTCTATCGACGAATTTACCTACAGTAATTTCTTTCTGGTATCCAATGGAAAGGTTATCTGTGGGTTCAAAATGTTTAATCTCTGAATTATCGTGATAAAATTTCATCATATCCATGCCATCACCAAGCCTGTTGATTCTTGAATAGTACTGTGCACAGGGAGAGATGACTTCGACAACAGAAAACCCTGGCTTGTTTAGTGCTTCAAGTATCGAATTTGTTAATCTTCGGATATGGAGTGCTGTCCACCTTGCAACATATACCGCACCTGCAGATTCTGCAATCTGTGGGACATTAGATGATGGTTCAAAGTTTCCATAAGGAGATGTAGTGGTGTATGCTGGACTTGGTGTTGTTGGTGCAACCTGTCCACCTGTCATTGCATAAATGAAATTATTGACACATATTACGACCATATCTATATTTCTTCTTGCTGCATGTATAAAATGATTCCCTCCAATTGAAATTAGATCTCCATCACCTGAAACGACTATTAGTTTTAATTCAGGGTTTGCTAATTTAATACCAGTTGCAAAGGGAATTGCACGTCCATGTGTTGTATGGAAAGAATCGAGTTTTATATAGCCTGCAACCCTTCCTGTACACCCAATCCCTGAGACGACACAAAGTTTGTTCAAATCAAGATTTGCTTTCTCAATTGCGGAGACGAGGGCTGTGACAGCCAGACCAATTCCACAACCAGGACACCATATATGCGGAATTCTATCCATCCTGAGATAATTTTCCATTGGATGAGTTTCATTTTTCATTTCGATAAACTCCTTATTGCGTTAAGGATTGGTTCTTGATCTTGAATTTCCTCATTTCCGTATTCGGCAAAGTGAAGCTTTGCATTCCCATAGTTACATCTTTGGACCTCTAATAATATTTGTCCATAATTGAGTTCAGCAACGATAATTGCCTTTACTTTCCGAGAAAGTTTTCGTACAATGTTATCAGGAAATGGCCAGATGGTAATAAGGCGTAGACTTCCGACTTTAATTCCATCTTTTCTTGCTTGTTTTATTGCTTTTTCTGCGGTTCTTGAGGTTATTCCATAAGATATAACAACAATTTCTGCATCGGAAATATTTTTCTCTTCAGTTT
The DNA here is from genome assembly GCA_023127905.1 of Caldifarciminota bacterium. GTDB lineage: Bacteria > Hydrothermota > E44-bin80 > E44-bin80 > E44-bin80 > JAGMEZ01. The sequence goes on along the minus strand of JAGMEZ010000271.1, from coordinate 510 downwards.
CTACGATTTTATCCGTGTAATTACGAATTTTCCTGACAAGCCTATGGACATTAAGTTCCTGGCATTCTTCATTCATAACAGGATAACCTTTTTCATCATGGGTTAGACCGGTGACATGGAATTTATAACCATCTCCTGTAATAACCATTGGGGGAACAAGGTCTTTGTCATACTGGAATGGGAGATACTTATCTTTCGGTCCCTTATACAGCTTTCGGCGTTCGATTTTTATCTTGTTAGCAGGTGGAATAACGACTTCTTCAACCATACAACCAACTGATTGATCTGCTAATAAAACAACAGGTGTACGGTATTTTTCCGAGTAATTAAATGATTTAATCATCAGTTCGAACATTTCTTGTGGAGAATTTGGGGAAAGTGCAATGACTTCGTAATCTCCATGGGAACCCCATCTTGCTTGCATAACATCTCCTTGGCCAGGGGAGTTTGGTATGCCTTCAGATGGTCCACATCTCTGAACGTCGACAATTACACAGGGAGTTTCCAGCA
>JAGMEZ010000270.1 GCA_023127905.1 Caldifarciminota bacterium | reverse complement strand
GATCTCCAGTAGTAAATGTAACATCCTGCGGATTTTCTATCTTTTGATCATATACATCTTTCAAACCCTGTTTCAAAGTAACCGTATATGTGGTCTTGGGTTCCAGTAAAAGGTCGTTGATTCCCACACTATAATTAACGCAGCTATATTGATGAAATGGCCACTTTTCTGGTGCTGGTTCGATGGAAACGAGAGATCGAAAACTCTTCCAATCTGGATCATTTGTAAAAGCGAGATATGGTTTTGTGGTAAGTTTATTGCCACAATGATCGCAAAATCCTGTTTTCAAAAATCGGAATGGTGGGTAGGTTGTAAACGATGACAGAACTTCTCGAACAGTAGGTCTGTTTCCTCTTTTTGTTAGCACACCCGAGTTTACTTTAACTGCATATCGGGTATCTTTCTTGAACTCCTTTTTGGGCCTCAAGATATAGTCGTATCTGACATGAAACATACCTATATCCTCTTCATCCTTGGGATTTTTTTCACTTTCTAAGAATTTGTATGGTACAGGTTTGCTTGTCTCCATTTCAGAAAATTCAATTTTTCTTTTCAATGATTTGATATTTAAAGAGGTACTGCTATATATATGTACTTCCTGGTCGAGTTTAATGTGGTGGGCACCGCTGTGAGGGCGAATCCAGATTCGAGGTAGTGGCGTCTGAAATGTCCATACATAGTCTTTTCCAAGCTCATTCCCTTCGATATCTCGTAACCCTTTTTTAACCATTACAGTATATTCGGTAGACATGGGGAGGCTATGTTCAGGTTCAAAGACGACGGTTGTAGTCCCTAAAAATCTGAATTTCCCTTTTATACGTGGTTCAAGAACAAAATGGTCGAGGATTTTTTCTCTCTCTTCATCACTCAATGTAGTTAAAGGTATTAAGGGTTTGGGAAAATATATCTTTATCTGTACCTGCCCTTTTACCTCACCAATGGGACCATGGAATACAATCTCCAATGTCCCCGATGCTTCTTTTGATTCTGATATTTCTATCGGTTTTTCAACCTTCTCTTTTTTAGATTTGCAGGAAAAGGTTGCAAAAATAGTTAAAAGAGAAATTGTGATTATACTCCAAATATATTTTCTCATACTACCTCCTTTTTTCCCGTGTTAGGTATTGAAAGCATTGGACCGCAAGTGATTTAAGCATCAACAGAAGTAGGAAATCAGCTTACGATTCAGCCTGTTAGGTAAATTTCATAGTAAATATTCAATTAATTACGCTTCCTCTCCATTCGAGGGAGAGAAAGCTTTAGGAATAACACCATTCGATAAAGGAGATTGCCACGCCCACCATATATGACCTCTACTAAAAGATGTTCTCTTATATTGAATTTCTTGCTTAGATGGCTGGGCTCACAATGAAGGGGTCCGTTGAGTATTTACATTTCATATCTAACAGGGTGAATATAAAACACAGATTAAGTTTTGTCAAGAGAAAATTATGAAACTTTTCCATATTTTAAAAGCTTGGGGTCATACTAAAAAGTGAAATTTTGATTTTAACCGTTGTAGTTTTTCTCGTATTCCTTCCATTTGTCTTGAGAAATTTGTCGCTCAAGATATGAAATAATTATAGGAACTCTCCCAAAATACTTTGCTATATCCTTATTGGTTCTTAGATTGTTTGTATGTCTAAGCGTTTATTTTCAGATTCAGAAATTAAAATTCTCTATTACTTCGTTCAATTGCTGAAATGCATTTTTAAGTTCATCAATGCTGATGATTAATGGTGGAAGAAGACGAATAATCTTTTTTCTTATGCTGTTTACGAGAAATCCCTTTTCAAATAGAACATCTTTTACTTCATCTGCTTTATTATCTTTTAATTCTATTGCAATAAAAAGACCTTTTTGCCTGACTTCTTTTATTTTCTGGTTAGATAATAATTGAGGGATAAGTATGTCTTTCATTAACGTATCAAGGTTTCTAACATGGTCTAACAGTTCTAATACATTTTTTATTACAACTTTAGATAATCGTAATGAAAGATAGTTTCCACCCATCGTTGTTCCGTGGTCACCGGGTTTAATAGCATCGGCAATTCTTTCTTTTAAGAGGATTGCACCTAGCGGTAATCCTCCACCAAGTCCTTTTGCGAGTGTAACTATATCAGGTTCAATACCAAATAGTGTCGAAGCAAGAAATTCGCCTGACCTGCAAAGGCCTGATTGGATTTCATCAGCAATTAATCCAAAACCGAATTCTCTATGAAGGATGGATAAAGTCTTATAGAAATCTTGTGATGCTATTTTGACACCAGCAGCACCCTGAATAGGTTCCATTATAACAAAACTGCACCCATGTTCAATCTCTTTGGTTAACATATCTGCATCATCAAAGGGAAGAAAAACAGTCGTAAACTCAAGTTTTGGAAACCCCTGATACGAAAGAAGATCTGTTACTGTCATTGAACCGAGTGTTCTACCATGAAAGGAGTTTCTGAATGCAATAACTCTTTCATTGTTCTTTCCTCTTTTTTTTAGCCATTTCCACATTAATTTTATTGCTCCTTCGATTGCTTCTGTTCCGCTATTTGAAAAGAATACCTTATCAAATCCTGTTATTCTTGTTAAGTTACTTGCAACTTCTTCTTTTAAGGGATGTTCTAAGAGCGCTGAAAGATGAATTGGAAATGGTTCTGAAAGCGCAGTAAGGATATCGGGGTGATTATGACCCAGGAGATTTACACCAAGCCCTGAAAAAAGATCAACATAATCCTTTCCATCCTCGAGCGTCAGGTATATACCGTGTCCAGCAACTACTTTCAAGGGAAAAGAATGAAAAAGTTGGAGAAAGCTAGACAAACACCCCCCTTAGTACTGATATTTTGAATGCAACCGCAGATGAACCCCGTATAATCACACTTTAACTGAAATAATAACTGAGTGACAGACGGGGTTTATCTGAGGTTACAACAATAATTCTGCAATTTGAACGGCATTGGTTGCTGCTCCTTTTCTTATATTATCTCCTGCAATCCACATAGAAAGTCCGTTCTTAAATACAGGGTCAATCCTTATTCTTCCAACATAAACTTCATCCTTATCTTCTATAAAGAGGGGATAGGGATACTTTCCACAATCTGGCTTATCGTATACAACAACTCCTGTAAATGACTCTATTTCACCTCTTATGTCGTCAATATTAAAATTATGCTTCAATTTGAGTGTTACAGAGATGCAATGTCCAAATCTAACAGGGAGTCTTGCGCATGTTGCGGAAACCTTTATTGTTTTATCAGAAAGAATTTTCTGTGTTTCTATTCGCATTTTTCTTTCTTCGCTTGAAAATCCTGACTCTAATGGTTTACCAATATGGGGAATAATATTTTTGTCAATTTCGAATGGGAAAAAGTATGGCGGGTTTCTTTTTTTATCAAGGTCTAACAATGCTTCCCTACCTGCTCCTGATACAGATTGATATGTAGAAGCAATGATTTTTTTTATTCCCCATCTAAGATATACTGGATAGAGAGGTAGGAGCATAATAATAGTGGAGCAGTTTGGATTTGCGATAATACCTTTTGCCTTTTTGATCTGTTCAGGATTTATTTCGGGTACAATAAGTGGTATTGCCTCATCTTCCCTGAAAGCAGGACTATTATCGATAACTACTGCACCATTCTTAACGAAATCCTTTGAATATATTTTTGGAATTTCTGTTCCTGCTGAGAAGAATGCAATATCGGTTTCAGGAATTTTTGTTTTGTCAATGGGATTAACTGGGATCTTTTCTCCCTTGAAATATTCATGAGTCTTTCCCGCTCCTGTTGCAAAAAGGAACAGTTTTTCAACCGGAAAGTTTCTTTCATCGAGAACAGCTAAAATCTTCTCGCCTACGATCCCTGTTGCTCCAACAATAGCGACCCTAACTCCCATAATACCTTATTTCTTTTGTTTCCTCAAAGATTGTTTTCATCATTTTTTCATACGATTCTGTCAAAACAACTTTCCTTCTCTGCATAACTTTTTTAGCAGTTTCGATTGCATCATTAAGTTTATAAACACTGAATTTCCTTTTTCCACCCCAGGAGAAAGATGGGATAAATTTTGGTGGAAAACCTTCACCGAAGATATTAACTGAAAATCCTATTACTGTACCTGTGTTTATCACTGTATTAATTGCTGTTTTCGAGTGATCGCCAATAAATGTTCCAATTGATGAGAGTCCTGTATTGACTGGTTTGTTATTTACATAAACTATAACCTCTTTATAGTTATTCTTAAGGTCGCTATTGTTGGTATCGGCGCCGATATTGACCCATTCACCAATGTAGGAATGTCCAATAAATCCATCGTGCTGTTTATTTGAATAACCCTGGAATATGGAAACACTAATCTCACCTCCAACCTTACATACATTTCCGATTGATGTAGGTCCATAAATTCTTGAACCAGCCTTTATCAGACAATTTTTCCCAATATATAGTGGACCTTTTAAAAAACTATTTGGCATTACCCTTGTTCCATTTTCGATGATAACGGGACCATCTTCTGCATCAATAACTGTTCCCGGCATAATAATTGCTGCTTTGCTGATATAGATTTTTCGATCTCCAAGCAATACCACATTATTCAGTGCTGGGATGTTTCTCCCAAATAACATAAATTCCTTCTCAATTTCTTCACCATTATATATTAATATGTCCCAGGGATAGTTGATTATTTTTGCGTCTATCTTTTTTATTTTATAACCTTCAAGGTTTTCTTCCTTCAATTTTTTATAGAACTCTTTCCCATCTCTTACATGTGCAGCAATAAGCGTTTCATCAGTGAAAAAGAGTTGCTCTTCACTATGGTGTGAAATGGAATCTATTAATGATTTATCAGGAATAACCCTTCCATTAATAAACAAAGTCGGTTTGGATGGAATATCAAAAGATAGATCATCAATTTTTTCTTTGAAGACATCCACAAGATATGTTCTTGTTGAGAGAAAAATTTCATCGTTAATGAAATATTGACATATCTTTTCTCTTACAGTCTTCGTTCCTGATATTAATTCGAAAACAGGTCTTGAGAGTGTAAGAGGGAGAAAATTGATATATTGCTTATCTTCAAAGATACATATATTCATAATTTATTAAACCTGATGTAACATAGAAAAATTGTACAGTATCTTTACATTTATTCAAATGTGAACCCTTTTTTATTGAAGACCTCACAACAGGTATCCACCACTTCAGAGTCGTATAGAATACCCTTATTCTTTGATATTTCTTCCAGTGCCATATCTGTTCCATGGGCGGGACGGTATGGTCGATGGGAAGACATTGCCTCAACAACATCAGAAACAGCCAGGATTTTTGATTCAAGAAGAATGTCGTTTTCTTTTAATCCCTTAGGATACCCTGATCCATCTAATCTTTCATGATGTTGCAGAACGATCTGGGCGACTGGTAAAGAAAATTCTACTGTTTTCAAAATGTCATATCCAACCTGGACATGGGTCCTGACTAAAACCATTTCTATATCGCTCAATTTAATAGGTTTATTAAGGATTTCTGCTGCAATATGTACCTTGCCAATATCATGAAGAATACCAGCAATACGGATACAATCAATCTGTTCCTTGGAAAGCCCCATCTCTCTGGCAATTACACAGGCAAGCTTGGCCACACGTTTTTGATGGCCTGCTGTATAAGGGTCTCTCTTATCAACAGTTGATGCGAGAGCATTAACTGTTCCTTCGAGTGTTCTTTGTAATTTCTCAAAACTTAGTTTCAGTTCTTTCTCTGACCGCATGCGTTCGGTTATATCCATTAACATCCCAATAGTTCCCTGGAATTCCCCTTTGTCATTTAACCAGGGTGTAGTGGAGACCTTAATATTTCTTAGTTCACCATCTTTTCGCTTTAATATTGTATCATATTGACTCGCAATTCCTTTTTTTCTCTTTTCAGTTTCCTGTAATATTTTTTGAAATTCACCTTCTGATGAAATAAAATCCCTTAGATTCATCTTAATAATTTCATCGTGGGGATATCCAAGAATATTAGAAAGGGAGGGGTTAGCGAAAATAATATTCTCGTTTTTATCTACAACACACATACCTTCCTGAATTGCTTCCACCAGAGTACGGTACTGTTTCTCGCTTTCTTGAAAAGCCCTCTCTGTTCGTTTGCGCTCAAGGGCATTCATAAATATTTCTGTCACGATTCTGAGCATTGCTATGGTGTCTTCAGGCCATTCTTTTTGCTTCCGTACAGAATCGAATCCGATAAATCCATAGAGAGATCTGCCATAGACCATTGGAACAATAATAAGTGATTGTATTTTTTGTGATTGAAAAAATTCCTTTTCGATTGCTTCAGGAGGAAGATTAGCCACA
>JAGMEZ010000027.1 GCA_023127905.1 Caldifarciminota bacterium | reverse complement strand
ACCCTGTACCGTACGGTACAGGGTCAGACCCCTTTCGTGAGGGGACTTGTTGCACTCCATGTCCTTTTTCACCGCAGAGAACGCTGAGGACGCTGAGATTTATTATGGTTACCCATCCCCACAACCAGGTCATTTTCTTGTTGTTTACTGTTTACTGTTACAGGTTACATATTGCGGTCTTGCAGTGTTGCTGTACTGTGGTTTTCTGTAAATTCCAGCCTCTGGCTCAATTCCATTCTGAGTTAATCGAGGGATTAATTCTATTGCGGAGCAATCTCTTCCAGCGTAGCTAACTTCCAGTCTTCTCCTTGCTACACACTCCCTACTGTCTTTCTCTGTCCCGTGTCTTACTTCAGTCTATGTAACCTAAATTCTGCAGCCTTTTCTTTATTTCTTCCTCTTCTTCGCTTTCGTACGTATCTGCGTAGCCAAGTTCCTCGAACCTTTCAATAATTTCATTTATTTGGTCAACGGAGGTTATCGTCACATCAGGGAAGCCCGAAGGTTCGAAAACTTTCACCACAGCGGGTAAAATGGATTGATTATCTTTCTCTTGACACAAATCAGGAGGAATATTAAGGAATACTTCAAAAAAGCATTCATTATTCTCTCTGAATGTCTGAAGAAATTCCTTCTTGGGAACAGTAGTTGTTATTATAACATTCTGTCCACCCTGCACAAGGATTGCTATAAGATGGTTCAGTCTTTCCATTATTGTTTTCCAGTTATCCTCCGAATAATCAATCTCTGGGAAAAGTGATTTTCGTAAGGTTTCCTGGTCAAGGATAACTGTTAGGATACCTTTCTTAAGGAGTTCCTCATTTATTTTTTCAGCAACCTTTGTTTTACCTGAAAAGGGTAAACCTCTGATGAGTATAACCATCCCTTTCATAAACCTTCTCCTTTTTCAACCGCATCTCTTTGAGTTCGAAAAGATTTCGTGCAGTTTAAAGTCTGTGGCTACCAATGTTCCAAATATATATAATAGGTGGAGCATCTTGCTCCACAACATATGTGAGGCTGGAAGTCCTCCTTCGTTTGGACTTCGGCGGACAACAACCCGCAGAAGCCAAGGCGTAGCCGGGCCTCACCTGTTAAAAGAGTACGGACAATATTTGCAGCGATCATAACGTAATACTGTTGCTGACATCCAATTGTAATGAGCAACGCTAAAACAGTAAATATGAATAAAAAGTTTTTAAAGCAGTTCATCCTTTTTTGTCATCCTTGCCTTTGTCATATACGGTTTCTGGATAAGAAAGAGAAGGAGATTGCTTCGCATGAGCTGAGCAAGAAGCAGCACTCGCAATGACATAAGAAGGTGTCATTGCGAGCCATGAACCATACGGTTCATGGTGTGGCAATCTCATAAAAATAAAAAGTATTTTCTAACTTATTTCAAGGTTTCCGAATGCTGAAATCATATCTGAAAGATATTTTTAAGGTTGCAAAGCAGGGGGATGCAAGAGAAGAAAGCTATTATTCTTCCCTTGAGAAATTGTTAAATAATTATTCCGAATCTGTTGGAAAGAAAAATATTCACATAACAACCTTGCCTAAGAAGACCGAGGCTGGTAATCCAGACTTTAGAATCTGGGACGGAACACAACATATCATTGGCTATATTGAAGCTAAAGCTCCAACAACTGAGTATTTAGACCAAATAGAATCAAAAGAACAATTAAAACGCTACCGACACACCTTTCCTAATTTGCTCCTTACAAACTTCTTCGAATTCCGACTTTATCGCAATGGGACTTTAATAGATAGTGTTCGAATCGGAAGACCTTTTGTTATGCATCAACTAAAGACCGTCCCATCAGTTGAAAAAGAAGCAGAATTTCTCAACCTTCTTGAGAAATTCCTTTCATTTTCACTACCTAAGGTTTATAGTGCTAAGACCTTAGCAATGGAATTAGCAAAGAGGACAAGTTTTTTAAAGGATGAAGTTATTGCAGAGGAATTAAATGTAGAGGCAGAGCTTGTCCCAACCCAAAAAGAAGGTCGACCACCTGTCTCCGTCGAAACTTCGACAGGCAGGCAAGGATCACCCCTACACGGATTTTATGAAGCATTCAGAAAATATCTCATAAGCGGTTTATCAAAAGAAGAATTTGCCAACCTCTATTCCCAAACCATAACCTATGGACTTTTTGCAGCCAGAACTCGTTCAGAGAACGGATTTAATAGAAAGCTTGCTTACGATAACATTCCGCATACTATAGGAATTTTAAGGGAAGTATTTGAATTCATTTCTCTTGGAGATTTGCCTACACAGATGGAATGGATTGTTGACGATATT
>JAGMEZ010000269.1 GCA_023127905.1 Caldifarciminota bacterium | reverse complement strand
CTGCACTGTCGTAAACCTTCAATGAGACAGGACCCGTCCTTGTTGTGGTGTAGGATACTGTTGTCTTCCCGTTTCTAACAGGATTAGGAACAATATTTGAAAGTCCAAAAACCATTGGTATCTTCTTTCCGGGTTTCTCTGCAACTCCACTACCATATATATATAGACCAACGATTGCATCTGGTGTACCCTGAACCAGGGCATAGAGGTTACCCCCAGGGAATCATCTGAAACCCTCATAAAAGCAGAGGCCACCAGCAGCACCAGGGACAGTAATCGTAGGCATATAACCAAAGGTAACTCCAGTGAATGTCATTGTTATCGGGTCAAACTGCTCAATTTGTCCAAGCCATCCAGTTCCCGGGTCATCCTGACTATGCCACCATACCCAACCACCGTATATAGGATCAGTATCGTAAGCCGCACCATACATTGCATAATCAGGGTTATAAGCGCTTCCCCAGTTATTTATTTTATCAAACCACCAGACAGGGCTTGACCAGTCTGCTGTCCAGAACCAGAGACTATCATCCATCCAGGCAAGGGCACGATTGGGTGATAGGGGTCCATTAAATGAACCATAGTAATCTAACGTACCGTTTGTTAAATCGATACCAAATTTATCAACATCACTATTAACACTTGCATAGAGAGTGTCAATTCTGTCTGGTCCGCTATAGACGTCATCCCATGCAAGGTCACGCCAACCCCAACTCGTTGAATGACTCGGTTGGTCTATCGCCCATATTAAGTTACCGAGTGTGTCAATGACATACAGCTTATTCGGGTCACTCCCACTGTTACCACCAGTAACATAGAAATATGTACCATCAAACTCTACACCAAGACATTGGTTGTCACCCGTCGGTGTCTCAACATCGAGTTCAAAGACAATATCACCCAAACCCAATGTAGTTCTTGAATGGGCAAAGGAAGTATCATTACCTGGGTTCTCATCGCCCGCAAGTGCAGTGTAAATTTCAGTATAGAAGTAATTATCAGTACCGAGCGTTACTGTCCCGAAGTTGTGGAATGAGTCACCACCAACTGCAAAGGCTGTAAAGGTTGCAATCTGGTTAAATATCTCTATCCAGGCACCACCTGTGGTATCCCAAACTTGTGCTGTTACATCAAAGGTCTCTATAGATGTGCCAAAGTTATGAATCTGACCAATAATATCATAATATCCTGGTGTAATGTAACCCGAAGGCGGGCTTGTCACAGCAACACATCCTACATCATGGTCTAAGGGAGCATAAAGTCCTACATTATCAAAGGCTGCATAATATCCCCAGGTATTGAGGTCATCAAA
>JAGMEZ010000268.1 GCA_023127905.1 Caldifarciminota bacterium | reverse complement strand
TCCGAATAGATGTAGACTTTGGAGATTCAACCATCACAACCTTTGTGTATAACGGGAAAAGAGGCTTTAATAGAGGTGGAGAATTATCAAAGGTTGGAAGTTTAGAAATGGTTCTTTTTGGACGTAGATGCGGTTATCTTGGAACAATGGAGAAAATCTCCTTTTCAAGCTATGAAGCAAGAGATATATTACTTGCCACCGGCAGACAGGGCAACAAACTCTATCTTGATTGGAGAACTTATCTACCTATGAGGTTTGAATGGATGAATAAGGTTGTATTATTTGAAGAGTATAAAATGATTGACGGATTAGGTGACATTCCTTCCCTTATAGTAGAAAGTAGCAACGATGGGGTGGATGAGATAATAAGGATAACAGATGTTGAAAAGATGATTATTTTACCTGCGAATTTCTTTAGTGTTCCAAAACAGAGATGGAAAGAAGCTCTTGAGTAATAAAGGAGGAATAATGATTAAACATATTATTGTAAGTATATTTGTTTTACTGTTGATCCTATGTGCTGCCAATCAGCTATTTGCAGATGACCAGGAGTTTTTTTCATACTCTGAAACTCCAGAGGTCTGGATTACTCTGGATAAATCAGGAAGTATGGGTGGGGGATGGGGGGGGCCTAATTCACGGTTGTATGACGTAAAAGATGCCCTTTACCAATTAATTAATGACCCTGAGATTTATCTTCGATGGGGTCTTGCTACATTCAGTGGAAAACCAACGTTTGCTTATCAGGGTTTTCATGTAGTGGTAGACATGGATTATGGTGATAGTGCTCACATTGCTGAAATATCGAGGTGGATAGATCATTTTGGGGGTAACGGGGAGATTTGGGCGGGTGGTTGTACTCCTCTTCCCGGCGCACTCAGGGGTGCAGGGTACAGATACATGGACGAAATAGACGCGGATACTACAGGAGCTCGGTGGTGCAGACGTTATTTTGTATTGCTCCTGACAGACGGTGAGCCAACGTATGGTATTGATTCTACTAACTATAATGCAGGGAAACTATCAGGAACTATTGGCGGTTGTTCAACATATGAGTGGATGAAAACGCAGTGTTACAAGGAAGCGAATTCCCTCAGGCGTACCTGGGTCCCGTATGGGACTGACTCTACTAATTGTGATCAGGAAGTTGATATAAAGACATATGTTATAGGTGTTGCCTTAGTATCTTATACACTTGATTCTATTGCAATATATGGAGGAACTGAACATTATTATGCTGCAAACAATCCTGATTCACTCAATGTTGCATTAAAAAAAATCATACATGATATAATCAGCCAGGCAACATCATATTCTGGCGTAGAAGTAACAAGTATCCAGGAAGAGTTTATCATTCAACAGTACGAAGCAAAGATGTATCTTTGTTCCTTTTTACCTTCAGATGCCCCAATATGGGAGGGACACCTTAAAGCAGTTAAATTAGTTGCTGGACATTTTGATATCGACTCAATACCAGATTCGCTCGTTTACTGGGATGCGGGAGATACACTTGAAATCACATCAACTGCAGCCAGAACTATCTACACAGAAAAGAATCAATCTCTTGTAATGTTTAATAACGCAAATATTACAGCGGCAGATTTAGGCGTTGCAACCGCAGGTGCAAGAGATAGTATCATAAACACTGTGTACGGAGGTTCTCCAGGCAGTGGCACGGGCTACCTTGGTGATATTTTTCATTCAGCGCCTGTCCGTATTCATGGACCGAATTATTTCTACGAGGATGAAGATTTCTATATATACAGAGAATACCAGAACACTAACAGGGAACCTATGATTTATGCGGGTGCAAACGATGGCATGGTACACTGTTTCAGGGATTCAACCGGAGAGGAACTATGGGCATTTATTCCCAACGACCAGCTAATAAACCTTCAAAATCTACTGATCAATCACGAATACTATCAAGATGCTAACCCCATGGCTGCGGATGTATGGTTCCCTAACCCGGCTGGAACCGACTCCTTCAAGAATGACGATGAGTGGAAAACCGTACTCATCTTCGGTCAACAACAGGGTGGTTACTGTTATTCTGCACTTGATGTAACAGATCCGTATAGCGTCGATTTTCTCTTCAATTTCAACGATACTATGGGAAACCTCGGTGAAACATGGAGTTATCCCGTTATATTCAAGATCCATAAAAATACCTTTTACAAAGAAGACGAACGTTTCTTCGCATTCTTAGGCGGAGGATACTGGCCGGATACACTCTACGATATATATAACCCCACCGTATCCCCCCCCTACGGTAAT
>JAGMEZ010000267.1 GCA_023127905.1 Caldifarciminota bacterium | reverse complement strand
TGGCTTCAAAAGCAACAGGTTATCCTCTGGCTTTTATTGCAACAAAACTGGCATTAGGTCATAGCTTAACTGAAGTAAAAAATATCATCACAAAGGAGACAAAAGCATGTTTTGAACCCGCTTTAGATTATATTATCTTAAAATATCCAAGATGGGATTTACAAAAATTTAGAAAAGTAACTCCTGATATAGGTACTGAAATGAAATCCGTTGGCGAGGTGATGGCTATTGGACGAAGTTACGAAGAAGTGCTCCAGAAAGCCATTCGAATGTTAGATGTTGGGTTAAATGGCCTTGTCTGTAATAACCTCAAATTCGATAATCTTGAAAAAGAGCTTAAAGAACCTACCGATAAAAGAATGTTTGCAATTGTTGAAGCGATTAAACAGGGATATTCTATTGACAAATTATACAAACTTACAAATGTTAATCCATGGTTCCTATACAAAATAAAAAACATTGTCGATGTAGAAAAACAAATCCAGTGTAATAAGCTTAAAAATATACCTCCTCAATTGCTAAAATTATCGAAACAGAAAGGTTTTTCTGATCTGCAAATTGCAACGATTACGGGAAGTACTGAATCAGCAGTGAGGAGAAAAAGGAGAAAACTGGGTATCACACCCTATGTAAAACAAATTGATACATTAGCAGCAGAGTATCCAGCTAAAACAAACTACCTCTATGTGACATACAATGGCAGTACTGATGACCTCTATTTCAAGGAGAAAAATCAGGTTGTTGTTCTGGGGGGAGGTGCATACAGAATTGGTTCATCGGTAGAATTTGACTGGTGTTGTGTTAATTCAGTTTTAACATTAAAGGATTTAAACTACAGTACAATAATGATAAATTGTAATCCCGAGACGGTCAGTACAGATTACGATATCTGTGATAAAATGTACTTCGACGAGCTCAGTTTTGAAAGAGTCATGGATATCTGCGAGAAGGAAAAACCTGAGGGGATTATAGTCTCAATGGGTGGACAAAAACCAAATAATCTTGCTCTTCGGTTATATAATGCTGGCGTCCCAATATACGGGACATCTCCTTTCGATATTGATAATGCTGAGGACAGGCATAAATTTTCTCAATTGCTGGATACATTGGGCATCGATCAACCTGTATGGAAAGAATTGACAAGTATAATAGAAGCAGAAAAATTTTCTAACAGGGTTGGTTACCCTGTTTTAGTCAGACCAAGTTACGTTCTAAGTGGTGCAGCGATGAGCATTGCTTTGAGTAAGGATGAATTAAAAGGGTATTTAAAGAAAGCTTCTGAGGTAAGCAAAGAACATCCTGTTGTCATAAGCAAATTCATAACAGAAGCAAAGGAAATAGAGATTGATGCCGTTGCTAAACAGGGTGAACTTCATTGTTATGCTATTTCCGAGCATATTGAGAATGCAGGTGTTCATTCAGGGGATGCAACAATGGTTCTTCCTCCACAAAGAACATACCTCGAAACAATGAGAAGAATCAAAATAATTGCAAGGAAGATTGCACGAGCCCTGAATATAACAGGTCCTTTTAATATCCAATTCATAGCCAAGGATAACGATGTTAAGGTTATCGAATGTAATCTTAGGGCTTCAAGAAGTTTTCCTTTCGTCTCTAAGGTTTTTAAGATTAACTTTGTTGATTTAGCTACAAGAATCATTATGGGAAGGGAAGTTCCCAGAATAGACCGATCTTCTTTTGACCTTGACTATGTCGGTGTAAAGGCGCCGCAGTTTTCTTTTACACGATTAAAAGGTTCCGATCCAATTCTCGGTGTGGAAATGGCTTCAACAGGCGAAGTTGCCTGTATTGGAGATAACTTTAATGAGGCATTCCTGAAAAGTCTCATCTCTGTGGGTTTTAAATTACCCCACAAATCAATCTTATTTTCCACCGGTCCGATAGATAGTAAAGCCGAATTCCTGGAGAGCACAAGAATTTTATACAAAATGGGTTTCAAGTTTTATGCAACAAAAGGAACAGCCGATTTTATGAAAGCCAATGGTATCAAAACAAAGGTATTGTTTTGGCCACTGGAAGATAGAGAGCCAAATACGTTAAGTTATATCTCGGAAGGAAAAGTTGATCTGGTGATAAACATACCAAAAAATATTGAAAAAGAAGAACTTGACAATGATTACCTTATTAGACGCAAAACAATCGATTTCAACATTCCTTTGATTACGAATTTACAACTTGCAAAAAGATTTGTCGAAGCAATTTATAGTATCCCTATCAACAATTTAAAGGTCAAAAGCTGGGATGAGTATATGTAGTTTGAGGCAAGATGCCTCAACTGTTAACTATGTTTTATCCTTTTAACTTCTCAGTCAACTTCTCAATCATATCCTTAACCATTTCATCGAGGTCAAACTCGGGTGACCAGCCCCATTCCTCACGTGCTGCTGAATCATCCATGCTGTTGGGCCAGGAATCTGCAATATCCTGTCGAACAGAATCAACTTCATACGATATCTCGAATTCAGGAATGAACTTCTTTATCTTCTCTGCAAGTTCTTTCGGTGTGAAGTTGAACGCACAAAGATTGAATGCATTCCTATGTTTCAATTTTGATGTATCTGCGGTCATTATATCTACGGCAGCCTTCAGAGCATCCGACATATACATCATATCGAGCTTTGTATCTTCCTTCAGGAAACAGGTATATTTTTTGTTCTTGATTGCCTCATAAAATATTTCTACAGCATAATCTGTTGTCCCACCACCAGGAAGTGTTTCATACGAGATGATACCTGGATACCGAACACCCCTTGTATCAACATCGAATCTCTTGTAGTAATAATCAGCAAGCAGTTCACCGGCAACTTTCGTCACCCCATACATTGACGTTGCTCTCTGTATTGTATCCTGAGGTGTATTATCTTTTGGGGTCTCCGGTCCAAAAGCAGCTATGGAACTGGGAACAAATACGGCTGCTTTATGCTCCCTTGCAACTTCAAGAACGTTGTATAGTCCGTTCATATTGACATCCCAGCAAATCTGGGGTTTGCTCTCACCAACAGCAGAAAGGACTGCTGCAAGATGATATATTGTTCCTATATCATATTTTTTAACGATATCTTCAACTTCCTTAAAATCTGATACGGTTATAAATTCAAATGGTCCTGAATTTTTAAGTTTTTCTGAGGGTTTTGTCCTGTGACCTGTAGCAACAACATTGTCATTCCCATACTTATCCCTCAAATACATTGTTAATTCTGAACCAATCTGTCCGACTGAACCTGTTACTAACAATTTTTTCATACCTGCTCCTTTCTATTTTGAAGCGGATTATAAATTACTTTTATTTTTTTGTCAAGGAATTTTCATAATTATTTGTAATTCAGACATTCGTTTAGTTCGTTTAGATCGTTGATATCGTTTGGCGATTGCTCTGGATGTAAGATCTACGATGTAGGATGTAAGGTAGCCGCAGGCTTCAGCCT